>JAGWTX010000678.1 GCA_028875955.1 Bacteroidota bacterium
GCCCAACGACCCGGAAATGGGTTTGCCCCTGGATCAACAAACATTGGGTAGTTTTTTACAGGAACAACACTATACAACCGGCGCAATCGGGAAATGGCATTTGGGTGCGCACCAATCCCTGCGACCCAATCAAAGAGGATTTGATGAATTCTTCGGATTCCTGAGTGGCGGTCACAGATACCTGCCTGAGGAATTGATTCTGCAGGATCTTTCAGAAGCCAAAACCCAGTTTGATGGCTATAAAACCAGATTGCTTCGGAACAACCAGCGTGTGGATGAGAAGGAATATCTTACCGATGCCTTTTCAAGGGAAGCGGTTGATTTTGTTGACAGGAACCAGGGGAAACCCTTTTTCCTTTACCTCGCTTACAACGCACCACACGAACCCCTGGAAGCAACTGAAAAATACCTCAAACGTTTTTCACAGATCAGGGATAAGAAACGCCGGACTTACGCTGCAATGATCAGCGCACTGGATGATGGCGTTGGCAAACTGCTTGATAAAATACAGGAAACCGGGATCGAAAAAAACACGTTGATTTATTTTCTTTCCGATAACGGCGGACCCATACATGCCAATGCATCCAGTAATGCACCGCTGCGGGGTCAAAAGGGAGATTTTTTTGAAGGGGGTATTCATGTGCCGTTTGCAGTACAGTGGCCCGGTCACCTGCCGCAGGGGAAAGTGTATGACGAACCGGTCAGTTCACTGGATATTTTTGCAACAGCGGCAGCCCTGGTACATGCAAAACCCCGCAATCTATTGGATGGTGTGAACCTGATACCCTTTATAACCGGGCAAAAAAAGGGAAGTCCGCACAAAGAACTTTTCTGGCGGAATGACCAGAAAGAAAGATATGCGGTTGTTGGCCCGACCTTTAAAAGAATCGATGAAGGAGGGAAAGCGCCCATGCTGTTTGACTTACGCAGGGATCTCAGTGAAACAACAAATTTGGCAAGCCAGTCAGATAAGCAATCCATCATGAAGGATTTGGAAAAAAGAATTGCCAGCTGGCAAAAATTACTAATCGCACCCGGATTTTTGGGCTTATTGGAAGATGCCGAATATTCAAAAGGTCATCCCGACAGGTGGAAGATCAGTACCCAAAAATAAAATGGGTTTAACCCCTTACGTTCAAAAGATGAAATATTTATATAGCAGATTATGCTGGATTTTGATGGTTGCAAATTGCTGTTGCTATGCAAGCCTGCAGGCAGCTGATACGATTTCTAGTAGTATCCAACCCGACAATCGCTCAGCATTGCCCAAGAATACCCCGGTTTCCTATTATATTCATCCGGTAAAAGGAAATGATGCGAACCCGGGAACATCTCTGGAAAAGCCTTTTCAAACCTTGTCACAGATCGGGAAATTACATCTGAACCCCGGAGACAAAATATTTCTTGCAGCCAATGAGGAATATGAAGGAAACCTTCGCCTCGTCAATCAACAGGGCGATCCCGGGAACCCGATTACCATAACGTCAATCGATTGGAATGCCAATCAGAAAAACCTCCCTGCCCTGATCAATTTTAAAGGCAGGTCGATCGGGATCCTTATCCAGGACTGTAGCTATATACAGGTTTCCAACCTGCGGCTTACGGGTAATGGGTTTGGTACATCCAACGAAAAATCAGCGTTACGCAGTGCGGTTTTGGTCAATAATATGAATGATCCCGATATGAACCATATTCAGCTAGATCATCTTTCCATCAAGGATGTGTATTATGA
>JAGWTX010000063.1 GCA_028875955.1 Bacteroidota bacterium
AGGAACTGGTAACATTTGAAGTAAAGGAGAAAGCAGAGGCACCCCTTACACCCGGGGTGAATTTCCTGAGCAAACCGGCCAATATTTATGCAGAACCCGAGATGGTTGCCCGGCCTGTTGAAAAGACAGTCATCGTAGAAAAAGCACCTGAGACCACGCCCGCTCCCCAGCCGGTTAAGGAAGAGACAGTGTCTGAAATGCAGCTATTTGAAAAAGAAGAAACTGTTGCACCGCAGGAAACCACACACAAACCCTTTGTGCAACCTGGTTTTGAGGATGATTCCATGCTGGATGAAGTAAGCGAACAAAAAAAGAGGGCAGCAGAGCGGATCCAGAAACTGCGTAACCTTTCTTTCAATATGAATAATTCAGCAGACGCAAATAATGAGTTTGATGCGGTTCCGGCATATGTGCGCAGGAATATGGAATTGTTTGGCAATACCCTTACTTCTGTAGAGAATTTTTACAGCAAGTATACGGTAGGAAAGGATGAGAACGATCAGACGCATATCTCTACCATCAATACATTTCTGGATGGTAAAAAACCCGACTAGCCCTTGCTTGCTATAATGGTGTATTTACATTGGTGATTTTAGTTGTGGCCCCCGGTTTATTATCGGGGGTTTTTTATAACAATCCCTGTTGTTATTTGTTACCTTACCAGGCTTACGTATTCTTTTGATAAAATCGCATTCTATGGCTACGATATTGATCACCGGAGGAACCGGAACCATCGGACAGGCTTTGAAGGAGTTGCTCCTGGGAAAAGGGTATGAGGTTATCATTGTGACGAGAGACCCTTCCCGCCAGACTCCGCAGAAAGGGGTGAGTTTTGCTGCCTGGGATATTCAACAGCAAACAATCGATGCATCTGCTATTGCAAAAGCCGATCATATCATACACCTGGCCGGTGCAGGCGTGGCGGATAAAAGATGGAGCGAAGCCAGAAAAAAGGAGATCCTTACCAGTCGCACGCAGTCCTGTGCGCTCATCGTTAAAGCTTTGCAGGAAATCCCCAATCAGGTGCAATCGGTCATTTCTGCTTCTGCCATCGGCTGGTATGGTCCGGATACGCCGGAAAGTCTGAAAAACGGATTTTCAGAAGACGCAGATCCCGATACTGCTTTTCTGGGAGATACCTGTTATCAATGGGAAAAAAGCATCCAGCCCGTAACCGGTTTGGGAAAACGTCTGGTGATCCTCAGAACCGGAATTGTATTGAGTAACCAGGGAGGGGCCCTGGTTGAGTTCAAAAAACCATTGAAAGCGGGTATTGCAGCCATCCTGGGAACCGGTCAGCAAATGATCAGCTGGATCCATGTGGATGATCTATGCCGTATGTACCTGCATGCTATCGAAAATGAAACCTTACAAGGGGCGTATAATGGTGTTGCACCCATGCCGGTTTCCAACAGCCAGCTAACCCTTGCACTGGCCAAAGAGATGAGGGGTAGTTTTTTTATTCCGGTGCACGTACCCTCATTCGTACTCAAATTCATGCTGGGTGAAATGAGTATCGAGGTTTTAAAAAGCGCAACAGTAAGTGCCGAAAAAATACAAAAAACAAATTTCGTTTTTCAATATCCAACGATTGAAGCTGCGTTAAAGCAGTTACTGGCTTCCTAAGAAGTCTTCCCGTTTTGCAAAGTCCTAGAGGTCGCGCTTTTTATGCACGGCATAACAGATCCACCAGATTCCTGCTGTCAGCAGGATGGTATAGAGGATATGTTCGGGTATCAGGTGAATGGCATGATCATAACTGGCTTTGGCATCTTTACCAAATCTCGAGAAGAAGGCCGGAGCCGGTATCAAACGGTCAGATATCTCAAAAGGCAGGAATCTGCCGATATCATTCAGTTTGAACCTTGCATAGCCAACCGCAATATTTTCAATGATCAGGTAGTAAAAAAGAAATATTCCCAGCGCGATAAACGCTTTTTTTACCAGGTATCCCAGCAAAAAGGCAATGGATAACTGGGCAAAAGACTGTAAGAGAAACAGGGGGATGTATTGCAGCTGATCAGCCCAGAAGCTGGTACTATTGGGATCTGCATAGAATCCAAAAAACAGGGCGACCAGTATGTATACCAATGTTGCAACCACCGCCACAATCAACACATCGAATAGTTTACTGGTGATAAACTGGTTCCTGCTCCAGCCGTCGATGATATTCTGACGATGGGTTCGGAAAGTATATTCGTTGGTTACCAGCATGATGACTACGATCGAGGGTAGCAGGATAAAAAAAGAAGAAAAATACGCAACTGAATGCCAGGTTTCCGGAAAGGCAAATGGATTGCCCAGCAGCATTTTTGCAATATTATTGGTCACCTCTTTTCCGGTTGTGGCTTTCAGATAGCCATAGTAGGTTATGGTATTGATACCCGGATAGGTAAGTGCCACGATGCCCAGCATCCACCAGAAGGCAGGGTATTTTTTTATTTTGAGCCATTCTATTTTTAAAAGCGCTAGCATGGTGCTTGTATTTAAGGTTAGTCGTTGGTAAGTTCAAAAAATTTGGTTTCCAGGCTTTTCTTTTTGGCCGTCAGGAGATTCAGCGTGATGCCCTTTTCAAAACAGAACCGGTTCACATCCTCCAGCCGGGCTGTTCCAACCGGCAGAAAAAGCTGGATCAGTTTGCCATCTTCCTTGATATGCGAATACCCGGGAAAACTTTGTAAAACGGATAATAATTGCGCGGTATCCGTTGCAGATACTTCTACGATATCTTCATTGGCGAGTACCTCATCAACCGGACCGGCCGTTAACAGACTGCCTCTTTTCAGGATAGCCACATGGTCACACACTTTTTCAACTTCGTCCAGTAAATGGCTTGCCATGATAATGGTCTTTCCTCTTTTGGCCAATAATTTGATCAGTTCCCTGATTTCAGCAATTCCCACAGGATCCAATCCATTGGTGGGTTCGTCAAAGACAAGTACCTGCGGATCGCCTAGGAGGGCAGCTCCGATAGCAAGTCTTTGTTTCATTCCCAGACTATAGGTGCTAAAACGGCTTTTCTTTCTTTCTGTCAGTTTTACAATTTCCAGCACCCGGTCAATGTCTGCGCTGTCTCCCCTTCCACTGATGGCTTCTGTAATTTTCAAATTGTCTACGGCCGACAGGTAATGATAAAAATTCGGGGTCTCGAGCAGCGACCCGATCTGTTTTCTGGTTTCTGGCGAACCGGGTTTCCCAAACCAGGCAAAACTGCCACTGTCTGATTTCAGGATATCCAGGATGATGCTTAGCATGGTGGTTTTCCCACTTCCATTGGGCCCCAGTAAACCAAATACAGCGCCTTCAGGCACTTCAAATGAAACATTTTTCAGTGCCTGTATGGAGCCATAGGATTTGGTTATTCCATTCAGTGTGAGTACGGGTTGCATAATTGATATTTAGGGATGAACGGGATAATATGCCTAAGATAGCTAAGAAATCAACACTTTTCTGTAAAATGGATAAACAGGGCAATGGCATTTATCAGCGGTAAATAAACGGGTATCCTTCGGTTCGAAATTCCGGGCCATGGGCTTTTCATAAATTTCTTTTATATTCAGGAGAAATCCTAATCTGCAAGGCCATGCCACATCAGTATTCCCGGTCTGAACTGCAGCTGGTAGTAGATGAGCTGAAAGCATTTATCAGGGATGGCTTCCTTGCGGATGAAGTATTGTCATTTTATGAGGACTGGCTCTCAGATGACAGGGCAATGAATCCAGTTACGATACGGTTCAATTTGCAAAAAATAGCGCTGTTGCCGGTGATAGAAAATGGATTGATGGCGTTTCTTGAATACGCAGAGAAGAAAGGGATTCATCTTCAGTTGAAAGCGCCAACCGAAGAGCTGTATTGCACTGCAGATGAAGCATGGGTGCGTCTGTTTTTTTTCCGGCTATTTGAGAAGTTATTACAGAAAGCCCCGTCAGAAGCAACCATCGAAATTTTTTTATCCGAAGGCGATGAAAAATGCCTGGTGGAAGTCTTGTTGCCAAATAAAAAGCAACGACCTCTCCCAACCGATGACTATTTTAAAAAACACAGGATCACCCCTGTCAGTGAAACAGATTCTTCTGAAAAAATCTTTCCGGTTTTTTCAGGAATGATGGAAGACATGAAGGGTGAATTACAATATAAGTTCAGCAGGGAAGGTCCTGATTATTTCAGGTTGAAACTGCCCTTTTGAAATCACTAATTCCTGATGGGTCTTCCGCTTTTCAGCACACTCTGGATTCTTTCCAGTGTTTTCTTTTCACCGCAAAGACTCAGAAACGCTTCTCTTTCCAGATCCAGTAAGTATTGTTCGCTAACCAGGCTTTGGCTGCTCAGGTCACCCCCGCACATCACATACGCCAATTTTCTGGCCACCAGTGCATCATGATCGGTTGCATAACCGCCACGCCACATCCCGTTGATGCCCGCCAGCATGGCACCCAGCCCCAGCTTACCCATCACTTTCACATCCTTGCGCACCAAGGGCATGGTATAGCCTTCCTCATACATTTCCAATACGCTTCTTTTTGCTTCCGCAATTCTCCTGCCCAGATTCATGACTACCTCATCATGCCCTTTTCTCAGGATACCCATATCAAAACCTTCCTGTGCCGATGTGGCTACTTTTGCCGTGGCAATGGAAAAAAACCTGTTTTTCAGGGTAACGGTTTCCGGTTCGTCTTCATGTAAATCATCCCCGGCGCGAAGCGCGAACTCCTTGGTTCCACCCCCACCGGGTATCAGACCTACGCCCAGTTCTACCAGACCGATATAGGTCTCAGCCGCCGCACAGATCTTATCTGCATGCAGATTCATTTCACAACCCCCGCCCAGTGCCAGACCATGGGGTGCCGTTACAACCGGTATGGATGAATACCTGACACGCATCATACTGTTCTGGAACATACGGATAGCCATATCCAGTTCATCATATTCCTGTTCAATGGCCAACATAAATATCATGCCTACATTGGCACCGGCACTGAAGTTGGCACCATCATTGGCTATCACCAATCCCTTGAATTTTTCTTCTGCAACTGAAATGGCTTTGTTCAAACCTTCGAGTACTTCTCCCCCGATGCTGTTCATCTTGGTGCTCCACTCAAAACCGGCCACACCATCACCGATATCATATAAACGGCAGGCACTGTTTTTCCAGACCAGTTTATCAGCGTAATGATTGAGAATGATAAAAGCATCCCCACCCGGAAGCGGTAAATAGGTTTTGGTGCGGACATCATAATACAAGCGTTTACCAGCTTCCACTTTATAAAATTGAGTTGCACCCGAAGCCAGCATTTCTTTTACCCAGCCTGCTACCGCATAACCCGCAGTTTCCATAGCTGTTACGGTGTTGGCCACTCCCAGGGTATCCCAGGTTTCAAAAGCTCCGATCTCCCAGCCGAATCCGGCCATCATGGCATCATCCAAACGATAGATCTCATCGCTGATCTCAGGAATACGGTGTGAGATATAAGAGAACAGCGAAAAATGAAACAAGCGGTAAAACTCACCGGCTTTGTCCTTTGCGGCGCTCAGCATTTTGATCCTTGTTTTCAGATCTTCAACAGGTTTGGCGGCATCGAGACTTGCCAGCCTGGGTTTTGTTCTGGCACCATATTCCATGGTTTGGAGATTCAGGGTCAGGATCTCTTTTCCGGTTGCCGATTTAATTTTCTTGAAAAATCCCTGGCCGGTTTTGTCACCCAACCAATTATTGGCAACAACGGTATCCAGCCAGGCAGGTATGGTGAAGATGGCTTTGGCTTCATCATCCGGGCAGTTATCGGCAACCCCTTTGGCCACTTTCACCAAGGTATCGATACCCACCACATCTGCTGTTCGGAACGTGGCTGATTTGGGTCTACCGATCATGGGCCCGGTGAGCGCATCGATCTCATCGATTCCCAGACCCAGTTTTTCCATGATATGAAAAATGCTCATGATGCTGAATACACCGATCCGGTTTGCAATAAATGCAGGCGTGTCTTTGCAGAGAACGGTTGTCTTGCCCAGAAATTTATCACCATATTCCATCAGGAAATCGATGATGTCAGGATCCGTATGCGGTGTCGGGATGATCTCCAGTAAGCGTAAATATCTTGGTGGGTTAAAAAAGTGTGATCCGCAGAAATGTTTTTTAAAATCATCCGATCTGCCCTCCGCCATCATATGAATGGGTATACCGGATGTATTCGAAGTGACCAGTGTGCCCGGTTTACGGAATTTCTCCACTTTCTCATAGATCAGTTGTTTGATATCCAGTCTTTCCACCACCACTTCAATGACCCAGTCACATTGGGAGATCTCCTTCATATCGTCGTCGAAATTGCCGGTAGTGATGTTCTTTACCACTTCTTTGGTGAACACGGGGGAAGGATTGCTTTTGATGGCAGCCTGTAATGCGCTGTTCACCAATTGGTTTCTTTCGGCAGAACGGGTACTGGATTCTGCGCCTTTGGCAACCATATCCAATAACAGGACCTGAACGCCGATACCTGCAAAATGACAGGCGATGCGGGATCCCATAACACCACTTCCTAAAACGGCAACTTTTTTAATAGAACGTTTCATCTGTTTCTTTTAAAGTATATAAGGTCAGATGGCATTCGCCGGATAACCGATCGGAAAGTTTCCGGTTTGGGTGCGGCGTATTGCATATGACAGGCTCTTTTTGTAAAATTAGTTAGTTATGCAACTAATTGTATCGAAGTTAGGATAAATTATTTTTCAGGAAGGTCTCCCGGCAAAAATAAATGGAAGGTGGGGGGCAGGTAAATAAAAAAGTAAACTTCTCTAAATGGATTAAAGAAGTTTACTCTGAGATGGCAGGCATTCGAAGAATCGTATTAATTCTTTTCCGACGAAGCGGCACCTTTATATGCCATGTAAAGGCAAACCAGGTAAACAATTAATAAAATATATACTAACATAATGGGGGATTGTAATTGTAATTTATTACTTATTTTCTATTTTTTTCAGGATTGTTTGTTAACTTATTCTAGGTGAATTGTTAACAAAACCGGTAATTATCCCCTTTTTGGGATCTAATCCTATCATTCTGAAGCCAATATTACCGTTGTTGTTTAATTACAACCATTCAAAAATTCCCGGTTTTTTTTGCTTCTCTTTCAGTTATTTTTGTTGATATGAAGATTGATGAAAAATTAGTGGATGACCTGGCACACCTGGCCCGTCTCAGGTTTGACGAGGCTGAGAAACCGGGCATCTGTGCGGATTTGCAGAAAATGGTGGCATTTGTGGAAAAACTGCAATCCGTGAATACCGAGGGGGTGTCGCCACTTTTACATATCAGCCAGGCAACAAACGTATTGAGAGCGGATGAGGTTGCTGGTTCCATTTCCAGGGAGGAAGCATTATTCAATTCACCGGTATCGGATACAACTTTCTTTAAAGTTCCCACTGTCATCAAAAAATAAGATACCAGTCGTTATAAAAACCACCGTATGACAAAGGCCATTATTCGTCTAGAAGATATTCAAAAAAGCTATTTTATGGGTCACCAGACCCTTTCCGTGTTAAAAGGAATTTCTCTGGATATATTCAAGAACGAGTATGTGGCATTGATGGGACCCTCCGGAAGCGGTAAAAGCACCCTGATGAATATCCTGGGTTGTCTGGATTCCCCGACAGGCGGAAGATATATCCTGAATGATAAGGACGTGAGTAAAATGTCCGACGATGAATTGGCTGAAGTCAGAAATACAGAGATCGGTTTTGTGTTCCAGCAATTCAATCTGCTTCCCAGGCTTACCGCTGCGGAAAATGTAGCCCTTCCCCTGATCTATGCAGGTGTGAACAAAAAAGAAAGGAATGAACGGGCACTCGAAGCACTGAAAAAAGTAGACCTGGCCGATAGAAGCCATCATAAATCCAATGAGTTAAGTGGTGGTCAGATCCAGCGGGTAGCCATTGCCCGTGCACTGGTGAACAATCCCTCCCTTTTACTGGCCGATGAGCCCACGGGTAACCTGGATTCCAAAACATCGGTGGAAGTCATGAAAATCTTTGGAAAGATCCAGGAAGCGGGCAACACCGTTGTACTGGTTACGCATGAAGAGGATATAGCCCATTATGCCCATAGGGTGGTAAGATTAAGAGATGGACTGATAGAATCTGATCTGATCAGTGAAGAATCCATGATCACACATTCCTCCTAGCTTTATTTTCAGGAGAATGCACAAATACTAAACTTTTCTATTCCTGTTTTGTTCCTTACGGATACACATTAATTGAATCACAGTATGGCGATGAAAATATATACCAAGACAGGTGATCTCGGACAGACTTCGCTGATAGGTGGAACCAAGGTTCCCAAGAGCCATATTCGTATTGATACCTATGGAACGGTCGACGAATTAAATGCACATATCGGTATGGTATATGACCTGACAACGGATATGCCATCCCGTGAAATGATCAAAGAAATCCAGGACAGATTATTCACCATCGGTTCTTCCCTGGCCTGTGATCCCGATAAGGATTCACACATGAAAATACCGGATCTGAAAGAGTCAGACATTGTTTTGCTGGAAAAGGAAATCGACAGGATGAATGAGCTGCTCCCGGTCATGAAATTCTTTGTTTTGCCCGGAGGCCACCAGGCGGTCTCGGCAACCCATATCGCCCGCTGTGTTTGCCGGCGTGCGGAAAGATGTTGTGTAAATATGCAGGAGCAACAGATATTTGTGGAACCGTTGGTGATCAAATACCTGAACCGGTTGAGTGATTACCTGTTTGTTTTATCCCGTTATTTGGGTCATCTGTTGCAGGTTCCTGAAAACCCCTGGAGACCCAGACTTTAAAAGCTAACCGGATCATTTTTTGATCAAACCATCTTTCATGTGAAGCGTCCGGTCGCTCATGCCAGCCAGTTCTTCATTATGGGTGACAATCAGGAAAGTCTGTTGGAAATCGTTTCGCAGACGAACAAATAATTCATGCAATTCCCTGGCATGGGTGCTATCCAGGTTGCCGGTAGG
>JAGWTX010000679.1 GCA_028875955.1 Bacteroidota bacterium
TCTTTTTGTGGCATGTCAATCGATTGGTTATATGTAAAATAAATTACGATACTAAAATGAAGTTTTTTAAACGCATATCCGCTCTTTTGGCCATATTTTTTTACTTAACCGTTTAAGTAAATCTGCGGTTAACAGCCCAAAAACCAAACTTAACCGATTAAGTAAAAAACGATAACCCATATATAATTAAGTTGAATAAGCTGTTGATACCCTCTCAGCTGAAAGACTTACCAGAACACGGTATACAACGCTACCAGTATCCCGCAGATAATCAGGGAACCGATGACAAAACCGGGTGAAACCCTGAACATACGGGTATCGACTTCGATCTCATGGGTATCACCGATTTTTCTCGGTTTGATCTTACTCATGATCAGCATGGTGATCACGATGAATACAAATACAATGCTCATCCTGTCCAGAAATGGGAAATCGGGGAAGAATCCATTTGTCCAGGTGGGAAGGAATTTGAGAATGGCAGATAAAGGTATGGTGAGTAAGGCTCCGGCCATTGCGGCGGCAGCGGTTGTCGGTTTCCAGAAAAACCCTAACAGGAAAATCGCCAAAACCCCCGGAGAGATAAATCCTACATATTCCTGGATAAACTGATAAGCCTGGTCGAGCGAACGAAGTGCGGGAGTTACCAGAGCAGCAACCAGCATAGCAATTACCACCGCCCATCTTCCTACCCGGACGAGTTTCCGGTCAGAAGCTTTTTTGTCAAAATATTTTACATATATGTCCAGCGAAAAAATAGTTGAGATACTATTCGCTTTACCCGCTAAAGAAGCCACAATGGCTGCGGTCAGGGCTGCGAAAGCCACCCCTTTCAATCCGGCAGGTAATAGGTTCATCAATGTCGGATAGGCGTGGTCTGGTTTTATCAGACCGGTAGCGGCATCTGTCATCTCTGCCTGAAACATCCCGTTTTGATGCAACACATACATTGCAATACCCGGTAAAACGGCTATTACCGGAACCAATAATTTCAGAAACGCCGCGAACAGGATTCCTTTCCTTGCTGTTTTCAGATCGGCTCCCAGTGCCCGTTGTACAATATATTGGTTACATCCCCAATAAGCCAGGTTGTTCACCAGCATTCCCCCGATGATGACAGATATGCCGGGCAATTCCGGATAGTATTTATTGGACTTATCAAATATCATGTGAAAATGTTCCGGTGCCTGTTTCCGCAATACAGAAAGCCCTTTCAGGATATTACCGCCATAGCCAAAATGTTCAGATAAAAGGGAAATGGCCAGATAGGTGGTCACCAATCCACCCGCAATCAAAACGATAACCTGTATCACGTCGGTATAGCCGATCACTTTCATTCCACCGAGGGTCACAATCAGTGAAAAAATACTCAGCCCCACAATACTCCATTCGAAACTGATGTTTGAAATTGATGAAATGGCCAGTGCCCCCAAATAAATGATGGAGGTCAGGTTGACAAAAACATACACCAATAACCAGAAAACAGCCATGATGGTACTAACCTTGTCATTATACCGTTTCCGCAGAAACTGGGGCATGGTATAGATCCTGTTTTTGAGATATACCGGGATGATAAAAACCGCCACAACTATCAGGGTGGCAGCCGCCATCCACTCATAGGTGGATATGGCCAGCCCCAGTGCAAAACCAGATCCCGACATGCCGATAAAATGTTCCGCAGAAATATTGGAAGCGATCAGTGAGGCCCCGATTGCCCACCAGGTAAG
>JAGWTX010000064.1 GCA_028875955.1 Bacteroidota bacterium
CCAGCTTTATATCAGTGATCCGGTTGCCAGTGTAACAAGGGCTGTAAAAGAATTGAAGGGTTTTCAGAAAGTAAGTTTACAACCTGGTGAAACGAGGAAGATCAGTTTTCCCATCACAACAGACCTGTTAAGTTTTTATAACAGCGATTTGAAAAAAGTATGGGAGCCGGGTAAGTTCATCATAGAGATCGGGACATCATCTGCTTCAGTTCAAAAAGCAGAAGTGAATTGGCAGAAATAAAATTTCGTATGCTGTTCGCCTGTTTAGTAAGCGACAGCATACGAAAAATAAATAATTTCTTGTCTTTTGATCAAAAGTCAAAAGTCAAAAGTCAAAAGGCAAAAGTCAAAAGGCAAAAGTCAAAAGCCAAATGCCAACACGCCAAATGCCAAATGCCAAATGCCAATGCGCCAATGCGCTAATCTTTACATCAATACGCATCCACCGAATCAAACACGATTACTTTCTTCCATAAATGCTGGCAGGTATCCACAAAATGCAAATGAATGGGATCAGCCTGGTAGGCATCCTGTGCTTCCTTGTTCGGGAATATGGCCAGCCAGGAAAACTGGTAACTGGTTTCAATCACATCCCGGTTGGTGGTAGCGGGAACGCCGATGTGAAACTGCTGGATAGAAGGTACTTTGCTCAGCGCTTCCAGTCCTTCCAGAAGCGCGGCATGGTCTTCCGGACTATTGGGATCTGCCAGCCAGAAATATACATGATGAATAAAAAGATCCTGCGATAACATGGTAAGTTGGGTTATGTGTTTATGAATGCATCAATGATAAAGCAAAATAACTATAATTAAGGGAATAGATCCCTGTCGCTATTTTTTCAATCGAAAAGCCACATAACTGTCGCCGCTGGGCTTTCCCAGTTTTCCGCCACCACAGGCAATCACCAGGTATTGAACTCCGTTTTTTTCATACACACTGGGTGTGGCAAATCCTGCTGCGGGCAGGTCGTGTTCCCAGAGCAGTTGCCCCGTTCTTTTCTGGAATGCCCTGATCTTATGGTCACTGGTGGCTGCAATAAATACCAGGCCTCCGGCAGTAACAACAGACCCACCATAATTTTCCGTGCCCGAATGGATTCCCCTGGCTTTCAGTTCCGGATAATCGCCCAGGGTTTGTTTCCATTCTGTTTTACCCGTATTCAGGTTGATGGCCTGTAAACTGCCCCAGGGGGTATCTACGGCAGGATAGCCTTCTTTGGTGAGAAATTTATTATAGCCGGTGGATGTATAGGGCATGTTGAAATAAGCATCTTCCGCTTTTACCGGCGGGATAAAATTCTTTGCCTGTAAGGATTTGATGTCTAACACATAGGAGGCCAGTGCTATTTTTTCGCTTTCACTCAATTGTTGATTTGCCGGCATCCTTCTTCTTCCCGTAGCCAGGAGTTCCGAAAAACCATTGACCGTATATTTCTGTTGAAGATGCAGGAGGGAAGGGTAGTTTCCGGATCCCTGTCTTTCAGTACCATGACAGGCCATACAGCTTGTCGAATATATTCTTTTACCGGCTTCAATATTTGTTTCATTCCGTTTCTTTTTATTGGGAACATCCCGCATGGTCAGGATCCAGGGCATTTCGCTGGCGTTGACATACAATATTCCGGTTGTGGTGTCAAAGGAGGAACCTCCCCATTCGGCACCGCCGTCAAAACCCGGAAAAATAATCGTTCCCTGTTTGGAAGGCGGCGTAAACATATGATCATGCAAAGTGGCAGCCCATCTTTTTTTGATGTCCTGAAAAGAAGAATCGGGTACCAGGTGATTCAGATCCTTTTCTGTCAGCAACTGTCTGACGAAGGGTTTGGGAAAATCGGGCATGGGTTGTGTTGGCCAGACAAGTTCCTCTTTGAGATCCGTTGAAGTGGGTACCGGTTTTTCCGGAATGGGATAGATGGGTTTGCCCGTGGTTCTGTCCAGTAAAAAAATAAAACCCGATTTGGTCAGCTGTGCAATGGCTTCTATTCTTTTCCCGTCTTTTTGCAGGTTAACGAGAACCGGCGCAGCAGGCAGGTCCCTGTCCCAGATATCATGGTGTACGGTTTGGTAATGCCAGATTTTCTTACCGGTTTTCGCATCCAGTGCCAGTATCGAATTGGCATAGAGATCCGCCCCCAGTCTTTTACCCCCATAAAAATCATAACTCGCCGAACCAATCGGGGCATATACGATGCCTTTTTCTTCATCCATACTGAATCCGGCCCAGGCATTGGCGCCACCGATATGCTGGTAAGCATTTTTATCCTGCCAGGATTCGTAACCTTCTTCACCTGGTTGCGGAATCGTATGGAACAGCCATTTCAGTTTACCGGTATATACATCATAGGCCCGGATATAACCCGGTGCGGCATCTGCAGATTCGGCCACCCTGGTTCCGAGGATGAGCAGGTTTTGATAAATGATACCCGGTGTAGTGGAAGCGATATACAAACTCTGCAGGTCCCTGCCCATGTCCTTGTGCAGATCCAGTTTACCCTTGTCTCCAAAACTTTCGACGGGCAAGCCTTTTACCGCATCGATGCAATACAAATCAGATCCGGCCGCATAAAAAATCCTTTTGTCTTTTCCCTGGTTACTGAAATAGGTTACCCCTCTGCAGACATTCATCGAAAAGTTATTCTTTCCTTTACCCTGAGAAGTAGCTACCGGATCAAATGTCCAGATCGCTTTGCCGGTTGCCGCATCCAGTGCAAACAGTTTCAGTTTGGGTGATACGCCATACAATACGCCATCGACCACCAATGGATTTACCTGAATCTGTGTTTTGGCATCCGCATCACCGGTATGGTATTCCCAGCCTATGGCTAATTGGGAAACATTGTTGGTGTCAATTGACCGTAAGGAACTGTAATGATTGTTGGCTTTGTTGCCCCCATATACGGTCCATTCTGTCTGATAGGAAGAGCAGGAAGAGAATGCAATCAATAAAACAGCTATGGACAGATAAGTGAAGAATGGGTTGTTCATGTGAATGTTTGCGATAAATCAGATCGATTATGGAATGATAGGTTGAAACGTTTTTTGCTCCAGCCGGTTCAATGTACAAAATGTTGGGAATATCCTTCATCGGCTATGGATGCATTTTTGCATAGCCCAATGCTTCAATATCTGTTTCGCTTTTTATGAGATGTGTTTTCCCGTTGGCGAGTACATATAAGTTGTCACAGATATCCATTACCTGCCTGTGTAAATGATCGGTTAGCAGGATACCCTTGTTTTCTTTTTCTTCCAGCAGTAAATGCTTCACCATTTCAATCTGTATCGGACTCAAATGGGTAAAGGGCTCGTCCAATAATACAAAAAGTGAGTTGGATTTTACCAGGATATACAACGCAACCAACCGCTGTTCACCCCCGGAAAGCGTTCCCACCCTTGTCGAAAGGTTTTCGGTGAACCCGGGAAATTTTTCTGTAAATATGGAAAAGTCCAACGCAAAATCCTGGAAAACCCTTTTTAGCGTAAGTGATTTTGGAATAAAGTTGAATTGTGGAAGATAACGTAACAGGTCAGGTTTTTGATAGGCATCTTTTATGGAAACCCGGTCAATCCTGACAGAGCTTTCGCAGGGCATGGTTCCATAAAGGATGTTTAACAAACAGGATTTCCCCTGTCCGTTTCTGCCAAGCAGACCCGTGATTTTTCCTGTTTCACTGGACAAATAGATATTTGACAGAATGTTTCTGTTATCAATTTGAAGTTGGATACTATCTGCTTCCAGATGATGTATCATCGATAATGATTAACCAGGATGATCAGAAAGAGATATAAGACGATATCAAAGAAAAGGGTAACCACCCACAGCCCTAATTTTGAAATCCCCAGATTCCGATAATAATAATATTCCTTGCTTTTGTAGGAATTGATGAAATGATAGGTGATCCCCAGTGAAGCAATTTTCAGCCAGAAAAGCATGGAAAAACTACTAAACCCGTTTTTCCAGAAAATGCTGATACAGCACAGGTTTATCAAGAGCGATACGATTACGAAACTTCTGTAAAAAGTTCCCATAAGTCGTATCGTTCTTAGTATCGGCAATGTAAGGATTTCTGACAGGCTGTTTTAATTACTCAATGGTTTGCTCTGTAATCTTTCCGCTGTGTTTGTTTTTCAGAATAAGTTTCCTGGCACCAAAATGGGTCATTTCTTCTTTGATGAGATAATGGTCAGCATCATAATCCACGAGATGACTTTCTTTCGTAAGCCCCGTCTTTCCCCGCCAGATATCCAGTTGAACCGGTTCCCATAATTTGGTTTTGGCAGAGCGGTAAGCGGCATCGAGTATGGCATTCACCACATAGCCATCATAAAAACTTTCTTTGGGCTGTTCGTTTTTATCCAGCGCATTAAACATATCCATGAACATATGGTTATAACCCAGTTCATTCAATTCATCTCCCACCGGAAATAACCATCCCGTATTGCTTTCCGCTTTTTCGGCCAGATAGTCACCGCCTTTACCGGTGGTAAACATATCAAACCCGGTGCGTAAAAAACTGTTGATCCAGATCGTTCCTTCGGTGCCCATGACTTCATCCCTGAGATCGAGTCCTCCGCGAAAAGTCCAGCTTACTTCAAACTGACCGATCGCACCATTCTCATATTTTACAAGCCCGATGGCATGGTCTTCCGCATCAATGGGTTTCACCTGTGTATCGGCCCAGCACATCACTTCTATCGGTTTGATGTCTTTACCAATATAGCTTCTGGTGATCTCCACGCAATGGCAACCCAGATCCAGGATACAACCGCCACCGGCCTGTTCAATATCCCAGAACCATTCGCTGTGCGGGCCGGGATGGGTTTCTCTTGACTTTGCCCACAGGATCCTTCCCAATGCCCCATTCTTTACGCTTTCATTGGCTTTGATAAACTTGGGTGTATAGACCAGGTCTTCCAGGTAGCCGTTAAAAATACCGGCTTCCTCAACAGCGAGTAACATGCGTTTGGCTTCTTCCGCATTGCGGCCCAGGGGCTTGGTGGTCATAACCGCTTTCTTGTGTTTGCAGCACAGCAGTACGGCTTCTTCGTGCAGGTTATTGGGCAGGGCGATACAAACAATATCCACATCCGGGTGGGCAATGGCTTCTTCCATATCCAGGGTCCAGTGGGTACAGCCATAGTCTTCTGCAAATTTTTTGGCAGATACTTCCCTGCGGGAATAGATACTGATCACTTTATCCCGGCTTCTGTATCCCTGGATGGAGTCTGCATAAAAGCGGCCGATAAAACCCGAACCTAACATGGCAATTTTTTTCATAGCAATATTTTTTGATAGCTTTCTTTATATAAATGTGATGCAACTTAATCTTATTAAATAGAATGTATCAGGAAGCAGGGATCTCCTTTTTCTCCCTGAAAAATAGGATGAAATACACCAATACCCCCAGGGCAATCATCGCCGGTACTTTCCAGATGCTTAACCAGTCATGCGTATCTGCGGTTATTTTGTGCTGGTCTACAATATAGCCGGAATACCAGGTACCGATAAACATGCCCACACCATAGGTTGCGAATGTAAATAAACCCTGCGCGGCATTCTTGATTTTTTCGCCGGCTTTTTTCTCCGTATACATATAACCCGTTACAAAAAAGAAATCATAACAGATGCCATGTAAGAGGATGCCTGCATATAACATCCAGCTTCCGGTTTCTGCATTGCCATAGGCAAAACAAACATAACGCAGGATCCAGGCGGTCATCCCCATCAGGAGCATCTTCTTGACACCGATCCGGTTAAACAGGAAGGGTATGGCCAGAATAAATACAGCTTCAGATACCTGTCCCAGTGTCATTTTACTCGCCGCATTACTGAAATGAATTTCATTCAGGAAGGGATTGGCAAATCCGTAATAAAAGGAAAGCGGGATACAAACCAATATCGCCGCGATAAAGAAAACGAGATAAGGTTTTTCTTTGAACAAGACAAAGGCTTCCGTACCCAATGCTTTGGAAGCATCTGTATTTTGCGCCTTGGGTGGGGTATTGGGCAGTGCGAAACTGAGTAATCCCAGTCCGGCAGAAACAGCGGCCGCAATATAAAATGTGGTGGAAGTGGTTTCAATTCCCATTTCACCGATGATCAGTCCTGCCGCAATCCAGCCCAATGTGCCAAATACCCTGATCCAGGGAAACTGTTTACCCGGGTCGGTCATTTGCGAGAAAGCCACACTGTTGCTCAGGGCGATCGTTGGCATATACATCAGGGAATAGGCAAGTATGATCCAATAAAAAGTCTGGCTGTTTTCAATACGGGTGGCCAGTACCAACAGAACGGCGCCTATCAGGTGCAACACACCCATGATTTTCTGGGCTGCAAAAAAACGGTCGGCGATCAGACCCACGAAAAAAGGGGAGATCATGGTGGCAATGGCCAGTGCGCTGTAAGTTGCCCCGATTTCCACACCCGATGCATGCAGGTGATTGACCATATAGGTACCCATGGTCACATACCAGGCTCCCCAGATGAAATATTCAAAAAACATCATGGATGCCAACAGGGAGCCGGTTTTTGTTTTCATAATACAGGTGTATTTGGTTTTCTTTTGGTAGATTTATCCTCTTGATGAATCGCTTTCAATTTAGCTAAATTATAAACAACCCACCTTAATTTTCCCTATGAAAAAAATTAGCTTGTTGACATTGACCTGTCTTATACTGACCACATTGGTTTCCTTCTCACCCAAAAAAAAGGAGCAGCGGCTCCTGGTCTTTGCCAGAACGGTGAAATTTCACCATGCTTCCATTGCAGCAGGTTTGATAGCCATGCAGAAACTGGGCGCTGAAAATCATTTCCTGGTGGATACCACCACCGATGCATCTTTTTTTACAGACAAGAACCTGAAAAAATATGCAGCGGTCTTATTCCTGAGTACCACCGGTGATGTGCTGAACGATGAACAACAGGCAGCTTTTGAAAGATTTATCCGGTCAGGAAAAGGTTTTATGGGCATACATGCAGCTACCGATACCGAATACGACTGGCCCTGGTACAATCAACTGGTAGGCGCCTATTTCCTGAATCATCCCAAACAACAGGAAGCGGTTTTACGGGTAGTGGACCGAAACAATATCGCTACCAAACATTTACCCGCCGAATGGAAGCGTTTTGATGAGTGGTATAATTTTAAAAATATCCAGGAGGGGCTTCATGTACTGATCACCATCGATGAGAAATCCTATCAGGGCGGTAAAAACGGGGATAACCATCCCATGGCCTGGTACCATGATTTTGATGGAGGCAGGGCTTTTTATACGGAAATGGGACATACCGATGAATCTTTCTCAGACCCATTGTACCTGGAACATGTTTTAGGGGGTCTTCAATATGTAATGGCCAAATAACACCGATTCGTTTCTTATATTATTCCTACCCGCTTATGCGAAAAAAATTATTCGTTCCCCTAATGGTAGCCATGCTGCTGGGAACCGTTCTGCTGAGTTCCTGTGAACAGCTTCACCATCAGTTAGCTGATCAACCTGCGGATGCAGATTCCACCTGGGCCCTGGTTCCATTTGTGAAAGAAGATGCGGTCAATCCTGTCCTGGTTCCGGGTACGGGTTCTTTTTTGGATCCGATCTGGCAAAAGCAAGTATCCTGGGAAAACAAAGATGTTTTTAACCCGGCTATTGCGGTCAGGAATGACACGTTATTTATGTTGTACCGGGCACAGGATACCATTGGATTACCGGGTGGTACATCCCGAATCGGATTGGCCTATAGTACCGATGGGTTTCATTTTACACGTGCAAAGGAACCTGTCTTGTATCCGGAAAAAGATGCGTTTCAGAAATATGAATGGCAGGGTGGGTGTGAGGATCCGCGCATGGTGGAAGATGATAAAGGCGAATATTTTATGACCTATACAGCATTTGACGGAACCACCGCCCGTTTACTGGTGGCCAGTTCAACAGACCTGGTGCACTGGAAAAAACAAGGACCTGTTTTCGCAGACGCGTACAAGGGAAAATACCTGAACCAATGGTCAAAATCCGGATCCATCGTATCCCGGTATGAGAATGGTAAAATCATTGCCACCAAAATCAATGGCAAGTACTGGATGTATTGGGGTGATCAGTTTATCTGGGCAGCTACCTCAGAAGACCTGGTTCACTGGACACCTGTGGAAATGGCAAAGGGGGAAAAGCCTCCCGTTCCTTTACGCGGTGTTGCCCAACAAATGCCGGATCTGAAAATTGTGATCACTACCCGCCATAAAAAATTTGACAGCGACCTGGTTGAATCCGGTCCGCCGGCCCTTCTCACCGATCAGGGCATCCTGTTGTTATACAATGGCAGGAACATCACTTCCCTAGGTGATACCAGCCTGGCGGAAGGCACGTATGCCGCAGGACAGGTCTTGCTTGATAAAAACGATCCCACAAAAGTTATCAAAAGAATGGAGCATCATTTCCTGCAACCGGACAAACCCTATGAACTGACAGGACAGGTAAACCGTGTCTGTTTTATTGAAGGGCTGGCACAGTTCAAGGGCAAATGGTTTTTATATTATGGAACCGCAGATTCAAAAATTGCAGTGGCTGTGAAATAAAACGGGTAGGAAGTATTTTACAATGCCTGTAATATATCCTGCAAAATATCCTCCCTGTTTTCCAGGCCTACACTGATGCGTATCAGACCGGGTGTAATATTCACCGCCTGTCTTTCCGCTTCACTCAGTTTTGCATGCGTGGTGCTGGCCGGGTGAGAAGCAATACTTCGGGTATCGCCCAGGTTGGCGGTGAGTGAAAGAAGTTGCAGTTTGTTTAAAAAAGATCTGCCTGCTTCCAATCCGCCTTTCAGTTCGAAACAAACAATTCCTCCGCCATTCTGCATTTGTTTTTTGGCAATCGCATGTTGCGGATGACTGGGCAAGAAAGGATATTTCAGCGAAGCGATCTTTGCATGGTTTTCCAAAGCCTCTGCGATATAGAGGGCATTGGACGCATGCCGTTCCATCCGCACATC
>JAGWTX010000680.1 GCA_028875955.1 Bacteroidota bacterium
TCCGTGATCTGGATGGCTGCAGGTACGCTTTGGATACTCGACTCCTGTATCAATATCAGCATGGAACCCTTCCGGGCCTTTGTTGCAGACAACCTTAATGAAAAACAAAGGCCATTCGGCTTTGCCATGCAGAGCATGTTTATCGGACTGGCTTCTTTTATTGCCGGATATCTTCCACAAAAACTGGTGGAATGGTTCGGGGTTTCCAGGGATAAATCCGGGGGTGCCATCCCACAAAACATCTTATTATCCTTCTATATCGGAGGTGCCGTTTTTCTGATTTCGGTTTTGTACACCGTATTCAGGAGCAAAGAATATCCACCTGCCGACCCCGACTGGAAAGAGAAATTAAAAGAATCCAATCATGGCATCGGGGGAGGGATCCGGGAAATCGTTTCATCTGTGATTCATATGCCCCAGCAAATGAAACGACTGGCATTGGTCAATTTTCTTACCTGGCCGGGTTTATTCCTGATGTGGTTTTATTACAGCACCGGGGTGGCAGCGGAAATATTTGGGGGCGATCCCAAGAACAGCAGTGACCTGTATACGCGCGGACTGGAATATGCCAATACCACTTCGGCGATTCTGAACCTGGTTACATTCGCCTTTTCATTTACCCTTCCGTTCTGGGTGTCCAAACTGGGCAAAAAATATACCCATACAGCGTGTCTGTTACTGGGAGGATTTGGGTTGATTGCCGTAAATCATATCCAGGAGCCCTCCATGTTATATGTGGCAATGGGATTTGTAGGGATCGCCTGGGCTTCCATTTTATCCATGCCCTATTCCATGCTTGCCGGTTGTTTGCCTGAGAATAAGATCGGGATCTATATGGGCATTTTTAATTTTTTCATCGTGCTGCCCGAGATCATTGCTTCCCTGTTCTTTGGCAAGATCATGGAAAACTTTCTGCACAACGACCGTTTACTCGCCGTGCAGATCGGGGGATGTCTGCTTTGTCTGGCAGCGATTGCCTGTGCATTGATCGTGAAAGAAAACAAGGCCAGTGAGTAAGCAGGGATGTAAAACTTTTTCCGGTTAAAGCCATAAAAAAAGGTGTCTGACAAGACACCTTTTTTATCAGTCAAACTATTTTATAAGGATACGATCCAGATCCTTTTTTCTCCATCCTTGCCCCAGTCGCTAAGTCCTTTTTTCAATTCCGCATACAGTTGCTGCCAGTTTACCTGTTTCCCTTTTTGTGTTGGATTCAACTCAGCAGGGGTCGGATCAACCAGTTCCACTTTGGTGGCAACCCAGGTGGTATATAATCTGGGTACCGCCAGTTCCAGGATCATGCCCGGCAATCCGCCAAAACTTTCCGGACCACCGCTCACGGGTATCTGATCCGTATAAAAGGCAACCACATACACCGAATCACAAATACGGGTTACGGCTTTTCTGCATTCAAAGCCTGCAATATCCCTGGTTTCGTCTGTAATCCGCCAGTCAAGGTTCCGGATACTGTCTTTGATAACATAGGTGTTTTCAAAAACATCCCTTTTGGTGGATACCGATTTATGCGTATAATCCTGAACCACACCATCCGATTCGCTGGGTTTGGTGCCCCACATCAGGTATTTGTTATCGGTATTTTCCTTTTCCAGTTTATAAAATGAGCGGTTCTCATCAAACTTCAATTCAAAAAGATCTGTCACGAATTTGGGGTAGACTTTTAGCATCTGGCTCATCCAGCCATTATCCTCCTGCCCTTCATAG
>JAGWTX010000681.1 GCA_028875955.1 Bacteroidota bacterium
TACAGGGTTTGAAACCCGGAGACAAAGTGGTTACATCCAGTTATGAAAATTATGGAAACATGCAGGAGCTGGTCCTGAAAAAATAAATCGAACCCTTTATATAAACAAATACATCCCCAAAAAATCTTCCCCACCAAAAAAAAGACACATGATAAAAATCACAGCCCTTGAAAAGATCTACCGTACTGATGAGGTAGAAACCATTGCCCTGAACAAACTTTCGATGGAAATCAAACAGGGTGAATTTGTAGCCGTAATGGGCCCCTCCGGTTGCGGAAAATCAACCTTGCTCAATATCCTGGGCTTGCTGGATGATCCCGATAACGGTAGTTTCATCTTCAACGGTATTGAAATCGCCAAGTTCAATGAAAGACAAAGAGCTGATTTGCGCAAACACAATATTGGTTTTGTGTTCCAGAGTTTTAACCTGATCGATGAACTTACGGTATTTGAGAACGTGGAATTACCCCTGATCTATACCGGCGTAAAAGCGGCCGACCGGAAAAAAATGGTGGATGAGGTTTTGGAGAAGGTTCAGATCATGCACCGCCGGAACCACTATCCCCAACAGCTTTCCGGAGGTCAGCAACAAAGGGTAGCCGTTGCCCGCGCGGTTGTCAATAACCCCAAGCTCATCCTGGCGGATGAACCTACCGGAAACCTCGACTCGTCCAATGGTAATGAAGTGATGGAATTGCTGACGAACCTGAATGAACAGGGAACGACCATCATCATGGTTACACACTCCGAGCATGATGCGAGGTATAGCCACCGGATCATCCGGATGCTGGATGGACAAACGGTTACCGAAAACATTCTCGTGTAAGACAGATCAAACACCCAGAAAAATCCACCAGAAACCAGCATTATGTTTAAGAACTACCTGAAAATAGCCGTCAGAAACCTGTTAAAGAACAAGGGTTTTACCTTTATCAATATCCTCGGTCTGTCCGTGGGAATGGCCAGTGCCATCCTTATCCTTTTATGGATCCAGTATGAAGTGAGTTATGACCAGTTCCATGAGAAAAAAGACAGGATCTATGAGGCATGGAACAGGGAAAAGTTCAGTGGCAAATTACAATGCTGGAATACGACTCCGAAAATTTTTGCACGCACCGTTGAACGTGAATTTCCGGAAATCGAACAGGCTACCCGTGTAGACTGGGGTAGAAACCTGTTGTTTTCACTGGGGGATAAGAAAATCACCGAGAATGGTATCATGGTTGATTCCAACTTTCTGAATGTGTTTACATTCCCTTTACTCAAAGGCGATAAGAATACGGTCCTGAACGATATGCACTCGATCGTACTCACCGAAAAAATGGCCAAAAGCTTTTTTGGAGATGAGGACCCGATCGGGAAGATCATGAGGATCGACAACAAGGATAATTTTACGGTTACAGGAGTGTTGAAAGACATTCCGGACAACACCCGGTTCAAATTTTCCTACCTCCTGCCCTGGTCATACCTGAGATCGAGGGGGGAAGATGATAATTACTGGGGAAACAATTCAACCCGGAATTATGTGCTGTTAAAACCCAATGCCAGCCTGGCTTCCCTGGCACCGAAACTAAAATACATCAAACGCAAATATGACAAGGATGAATCAACCAATGAGATGTTCCTCTATCCTATCAGCCGCTGGCGTTTGTATTCCAAATTCACCAATGGTGTGGAAGATGGGGGTTTGATAGATTTTGTAAAAATGTTTGCCATCATTG
>JAGWTX010000682.1 GCA_028875955.1 Bacteroidota bacterium
AGACAAAGCCTTTTGCCGGTTATCAGGTGGATGGCATCCATTTTCCGAAGGAACTTTCAGATGAAGCCCTTTCCCAACACATCGATAAAAGTCTCGAAACACTGTATCATCCGGTAGGTACCTGTAAAATGGGACAGGACCCGCTTTCCGTTGTAGATGACCAGCTCCGGGTGCATGGAATCAAATGTTTACGGGTGATCGATGCTTCGATCATGCCCCATATTGTGCGGGGCAATACCAATGCGGCTACTATCATGATAGCGGAGAAAGGTGCCGACCTGATCAAGTCCGGGAATTAAATAAAATAGTGCCCTTGGAAATGCCAAAATGATTGATTTTTTTAATTGTGTTTGATTTACACATTGTTTTATTATTTTAGCTTTCCTAAATCCCGCATTTTGGCCATACAGAAACTAACGATTGCATCGCCTGAAACAGGTGAAAGGAAACACGATACCCAGATTCCGGCATCAAAAAAAGGGGCTGTCGGGGTAAAAAAATCTCCTGCCGGAAAAAAGTCAACAAAGGCTGAAAACAAGGCCATACCGATTACTACCCCTAAAAAAGCAAAGGGAAGCCCGACAAAAACAGTTTCAGTAAAGGCCAAAAAGGAAACCCAACCAGGGAAACAACCTTCTGCGGCTCCCATAAAGAAATTCCGGAAACTCATTCTGCAATTGCATTTTCATACTGCGTTTGGACAGGAACTTTTTGTAGTGGGGGATCATCCCTTATTAGGGAACGATCTCACAGAGCAGGCATTGCCAATGCAATATGTGAATGATGATCACTGGGTCATACATATTGATTGGAAGGAGTCTGCATTGACCAACCGGGATATCTGCTATCATTACCTGTTAAGGAATTCGGATGGCACAATGCAATATGACTGGGGTACGGATAAAAAAATAAACCCGGCTGCTGTTAACAGTGAGGAATTACTGATCGTAGATGCCTGGAATTATGCAGGTTATTTTGAGAACACGTTTTATACAGAACCCTTTACAGAAGTATTGCTGAAAGATAATAAAAATACATACCGGGTAAAACAACCCAAAAAAATCACCCATACCCTCAAAGTAAAATCTCCCTTACTCAGCAAAGAGCAAACCATTTGTGTATTGGGGTCTGATGCCCTTTTGGGAACATGGGATACGCAGAACCCTGTGTTACTGGGAAGAGAGCCCAGGGAAGACATTTTTACCATTTCTCTGGATCTTTCAAAAGCCCATTTCCCGCTGGCCTATAAGTATGGCATTTATGACACTAGCACAAAAACCTTTGTCCGGTATGAAGATGGAAACAACCGTTTAATGCAGGATGCCGGAAAAGCCAACCGGAAAGTGGTGATGAATGACGGGTTTGCCATTTTACCCAATAACACCTGGAAGGGCGCAGGAATTGCCATACCGGTTTTTAGTTTGAGAAGTGAAAAAAGTTTTGGTATCGGCGAGTTTACCGATATGGCATTATTGGCAGACTGGGCCAAAAAAGCGGGTCTGAAAATGATCCAGTTGCTTCCCATCAATGATACCACGGCAACCCATACCTGGGTAGACTCTTATCCTTATGCGGCCATATCTGCCTTTGCCCTGCATCCCATGTATCTGAACCTGTCATTGATTGCTGATGCCCCGGGAAAGAAACAATTGCAGAAACTGGAAAAAGAAAGACAGCGATTAAACGGATTGGCCAAACTGGATTATGAAGCGGTCAATGC
>JAGWTX010000683.1 GCA_028875955.1 Bacteroidota bacterium
GGCGGAGACAATGGCGGCGACCCCTCTCAATCCATTTTCCCGATGCGGTTTGAAGTAGATTATGTGAGGGTGTATCAGAAAAAAACACCTTAGGCATTCAGTTGCATAAAACTCACTTGTTCGTATGAAAACAACGGATGTTGGTCGGCGACCAACATCGGCGGAGAGTCATTTATTTTGACAGCGAATAGGTAAATTCACCTGCTGTTTTATGGGATGTATTGGTCAGTAAAATGCGCCAGATGTCCTGGTGGTTCCAGTTACTCTTTAAAGCCTGCTCATGGGGCTCAGTAAGCGGCATCTTTTCTTTTGTAACAGTCCATTCAGCTGCGTCATATGTCAAGGTAACTTTTTCATTTTTGGCCGTGGTGAAAAGAATCCTACCCGGTTGCGTGATATCGGTCTTGCAAACCGTCATAAAAGTTTGTGTCAAAGATTGATTGGGTTTGGAAAACTGATAAGCATCTTTGACCTGGATCCGGTTTTGATGTTGCTCAACCAAAATATTCCTTTGCCATTTACGGATTCCCGATTCGGGTCCATAGGCATTTTTCAATTCCATGGAAAAATCAACTTTACCATTGGCTGCTTCGAATCGTACATCGGTGGCTTTTGCAGCAGCATTGGCTTCCTGTTGTATTCCATTGATCAGGGGCAGGTTATGATAGGCAGAAGTATTGTACCATAAACTGTATCTGTTTTTTGAAAATGTTACCGCCATATAGGTTCCCTTGCCCGCATCAATGATCACCGGATCACCATTGGCATACACGATAAAATCGCCAACATCGTTATGGTTATGGCTCTCCGCATTGTTGCCTCCATGGGAAGCCACAAAGAACCCATTATCGGTCCTGGCGCTCATGAGTTCCACACTGGGAAGATACATGTCGGCCAGTTTGATCTCTTTCTGCGGAGCAGTGTTGATTTCCTTTAAGGACTCCAGATCATAAATCTGTCTGGGTTTGAAAAAAGATTCAACATTCGGTTTGTTATCCTGTATATGGTGATAGGCCCATGCGCCAAAATCCTGCATATCCTGATCCTGCACGGCTTTCCCAAATCGATAGATGGCAACCCCGTCGGCCTGTATGGTGGGTGTGGCATCAGCAACATTCACAAAATATTTCCCGTCGATATGCGTCTTATAGATATAGGAACCCAGCCGTTTGATAATCGGATGATCAAATACAGAAATGCCATTGTGAGTAGCATCCGCCATTACCGTAAGTCCGTCAAACAATGCCAATCCCGCAGCGAACCAGTAAGAAGGGCCTTCATCGGTTGCGCCATCGCTACCCAGACCATTGATGTACAGATCCAGCAGATCCATGGAATGCTTGAGTAAAGACGCTCTTCTGTTTTCATTTTTTTCAAGCAGCAGAAAAGTTGTCATGCAGTTACTGGTGATCCAGGGATCCCAATTGTTGACTTTTACGTTTTTCCTGCCATTCCCAAAAAAGCCATACCGTTTTACTTCATTTTCAAAACTGTTCAGGATCTTTCGGTTCACTTCAATCGTGATCCGTTCCCTGATCAGGGGTGAAACCTTGTCCAGTTTGGCTCCGGTGAAATAGTCTGTTAATGCCAGTACGGCTGCGGTTTCCGCACCAAATAGATCTACTGTCGGATCGGTTACATCGGGTAACCCTGCACCTCTTTTCTGGTTCCCGATATGAGCGGTCACACCCCAATAGGTTTCTTCACAAATATTCCAGAT
>JAGWTX010000684.1 GCA_028875955.1 Bacteroidota bacterium
ATGCCACCAAACTATCTCCTTTATGAAAGGAACGGTGAAACTTATTACTGCCATAATAAAATACATCCTGGTTATGCCGTGAGAGGAGGATGGGTGTCTGCCAGTTATAGCGCAAAGCCGGCTCACCCAGGTCTCGGGAAGGCCGAACGGATTTTCTTTCTCCTGTGGCTAAATTCTGTCTGGAATAAGCCCCGAACTGGGATCCGCTATAAACCGTTTTATTATCGCGCCAGTCTACCTGTACCTGCATGCCATCACCCCCGTTGATTCCGGTAAAAGGGTTTTTTCCGGAATCATACCAGTCATAATTTTCTCTTGTGGTACTGGAACCGTACCAGGTTCCATTGTCCTGTAATCCACCATATACATTGTAGGGCTTCGCCATGTCGAAAGTGATATTGTAAAACTGTCCGACAGGTGGTGTATTGGCTTTGAACCAATGCTGCCCGTTATCATAAGTGATGTTACAACCCCCATCATTTCCAATGATGATATGATCGTCTCTTTTGGGATCAAACCAGGCTACGTGATGATCAGCGTGTACATTTTCCTTACCGATGGGTTTAAATGTTTTTCCACCATCCAGGCTCATTTCCACATCAAATCCGGTAAGTACAATTTTGTTGTCGTTCATGGGACTGACAAACACTTTTCCGAAATAATATCCATAGGTACTGAAGAGGGTCAGTGGTTTGGTATTTGTTTTTTTCCAGCTTTTTCCGGCATCATCGCTCCGGTACAATTCGCAACCATAGATGGGTGTTTCGAAAAGCGCGGTGTTGGCGTCAAAAAGATAATCCCAGATGACATTGGGACTAAAGGTATCATTGGCTACCGCGGCTTTGATGGAAGCTGCCGTGTATTTGGCAGGGATCCCGTTTCTGCGGGATTTGATGAAATCCGTCAGTTTTTTATTATCCAGAGCCTGAAACTGTTCCTTGGTCAGGTCTTTAAAATCGCGGAGTACGTAACGGGAGGTATCCGCTTTCTTGAGGGCTGTATCAGGCTGATGAAAATTATTGTCCATCACTGCATAGATCACATTCGGATGCTGTTGAGAAACGGCAATACCAATCCTGCCCACGCCGTCCCCTGTTGGAAAACCGCTACCCTCGGTGGTTACTAAATCCCAGCTGTCGCCTCCATTGGTACTTTTGTAGATGCCGCTGGTTTTACCGCCTTCTTCAAAATCCCAGGCCCTGCGGGTCCGGTACCACATCGCAGCATACAATTCATCGGGGTTTTGCGGGTTCAGGTCAAGGTCAATCCCGCCTGTGTTCTCATCAACATATAAAGTCTGTTTCCAGTTTTTGCCGCCATCGGTTGTCTTGTAGATCCCCCTTTCTTTATTGGGTGAATACAAATGCCCGAGTACGGCTACCCAAACCGTGTTGTTATCGGTGGGATGCAGGAGTATTTTCCCGATATGCTGGGATTCGGGTAAACCCAGGTAGTCCCAGGTCTTACCATTGTTATCAGAACGATAGATACCGATTCCTGCATAGGAAGACCGGCTGCTGTTCACTTCTCCGGTACCCACCCAGATGGTGCGGGTTTTCCAGTTCACGGCAATGTCTCCAATTGTGAGGATATCCGTTGAATCGAAAATGGAAACAAAGCTTTGTCCGTTATTGGTCGTATGCCAAAGACCGCCGGATGCATAGGCAACATAGAATTCAGTCGGGTCATTGGGATTGGCATCTACATCCACTAC
>JAGWTX010000065.1 GCA_028875955.1 Bacteroidota bacterium
ACTTCGGTTTCGTAGTCATCAATGGATTTGAGCAGGATAAAAATGATATAGCCGGTTATCAAACCCAGGATCACGCCCCCTGCCGCTTCGCGCATAAACAGGATCAGGATATCGGTGATCTTCACACTTTCAATCCCGTCATTGATAATGGTCAGTAAAGAAATAAAGACCACTACCCCAATCCCGTCGTTAAACAGCGATTCCCCGACAATATTGATCTCAGCGCTCTTGGGCACATTGGCTTTGGTCAGAATGCCCAATACGGCAATGGGGTCTGTAGGCGAGATCAGCGCACCAAACAACAATGCATAGAGATAATTGATGGGTATATGGAACAACATGCTGATATAATAGATACAGGTGCCGATCAGAAAAGTGGAGAGGATCACGCTGGCGAATGCAAACAACACGATGGATTTACGATTATGCCGCATCTGGTTATAATCGGTGTGCATGGCGCCGGCAAACAGGAGGAAACAGAGTAACACATCCAAAACGATCTTACTGAAATCCAGTTCATTGATCAGGTTGATCAGCGGATGCAGGGTATTCGGGGAAAAATGATTGATCACGATGAGAATCAACGAAAAAATCGTACTCAGCAACATGAGTCCGATGGTTGCCGGCAGACCCAGCAGCTTTTTATTCAGGTAGGCAAATACCGACGTTAACACGACAACACCGGAAATAAAATAAAATCCAAACATGAAATAACCTGTTTATTAAAAACGTGATATTAAGATATTTTTCTCAGGTATCTTTCTTAATCTTTCCCGGATCAGGCGGGGATTTCCCAAAATCCTGTCTGCAAAACTGAGGAAGGGTTATAGGATCTATAAAGGTTTTTTTAGCGTTGACAGAATGAAAGCTTTGTTGTCTGGAAACAGATGATTTTCAGTAAAAAAAAGGTCTTACACCAGAAAAGGGTCTATTAGCTGTTATTACTGATGCTGTGCCGGATCCTGCGAGGATTTCCGGACGGTTAACACCGGCACCTGTGTATGATTGATGATATTTCCGCCGGTTGTCTGTATAAATTTCCCGGTTAGTTTGGATTCTGCGCCTGGATTAACCAGGATCAGGTCAATCATTTCCTTTTCTGCATAACGCAGAATGGCATCTGTTATATTGCTGCCGTCAGAAACAAATATCCGGTAGCTGATCTCTGCTGCTGTGAGCTCTTTTTTGATTTCCTGCAGAATGGATTGCGTTACAAGATCCTTTTTACTCCATTGCATGCGAAGACAAACCAGGTGGATCTCTGCCTGAAACAAAGCAGCCAGGGCCGCAGCATAATTCAATTTATTGGCGGGATAAAAATTCTCTACCGGGATGATCATTTTCCGGATGGTATCCTGCCGGGTATGGGGTTGCAGGGTAAGAACAGGACAGGGGCTATGCGATGCGATTTCCTGGGCATGACTTCCAAAAATAAATTCCTGGATGCCACCAGTGCCCGCTGTACCCATTACCACCAGGTCTATGTCATGATCTTTCACATAAGAAGGGATCAGTTCTGAAAAACTTCCTTCCAGTACGTTTGAAATCAGTTCTGTGCCTTCCGGTAACTGACATTCGGATTTCCATTTTTCAAGATTGGCGGAAGCCAGTTTTAGCTGGTCGGTGAATACCTGGTAATCGATTGGCAAACAGGTGTCAGCGGTAACAAAATATCCGGTCGTATTGATATCGACCACAGAAATCAGGTGAATTTCCCTGCTCTTGCACAGCACTGCCGTTTGTAAGGCTCTTTGCATGCCGGCCAGGGAAGTGGATGAGAAATCGACAGGGACCAGTATTTTCGTAAACAGTTTCATCCTGCAAATATTAGATCATGGCGGTAGGAAGGGGTTGATGATTGTGCTGGTACTCAGCGAAAAATCCGAGTGTTTTCTTTCGCAAACCGTTTCCATCCGATACCGGAATCCGTTGATTGGTCATTAACACATCCGCCCCAATGGAATTGGCATAGGAGAGATAACCGAAGGCTGGATTTGATTGCATCTGCAGGTATTTACATTCTACCTGGATATTACCGCTGTGTTTGAGCCTTTTCAATGCTTCTGTCAGAAAATAAAACCCATTGGATCTTTTATCGTTTTCCCCTGAGGTCATGGTAACCAGGTGTATCTTCAGATGACAGGCTTTCGCAACATTGATGATGGTTTGGATCCGAAGTTCCGGCACAAAATCGGTTACCGGTATCACCACCTGTTTCCATTCTGTCATCTTATCTTTTTCTGAAAACAGTGTAATCACCTGACAGGGGCTGTTTTCCAGGATCTCCTCCAGCGGGGTTTGCCAGAAACGGAACCATCGTTTTGTGATCGTCTGCTCTTTCAGCACAATGAGATCCGTATCATGTTCCTTCGCATAATCCATTACCTGCTTTTTCCATATCCCCCATTCAACAGTGGTGGTTACCTGTAATTCATAATGTTGTTCCAGCCATCTTTTCCAGGTATTGAGCAGGGCAGTTTTCTCCCGGGTAACTGCATAAAAAGATCTGGCCAGTGTAAGCCAGGGAAGCAGGGTGGTTCCAAAGGCAAAGGAAGTGTCGTTGATGTGCAGCAGATGCAACCGGGCCTTATGTTCCTTTGCCAGCTCTGCTGCCTGTTTTACAACCGATAAATGTTCTGCATCAAACTTTACCGGTACCAGTATATCTTGTATTGAGGTTTTCATAATCGTATGTTTTTGGGTCTGCAATCTTGTCTTATGAAACTAATACCCCTTATTAAGAAGTGACTAAAATTCAGATTAGAATGAAATTAAAAGGCTGCCACCCCATGGTGGACAGCCCTTTACCCGTTAAAGAAAACACATTGGCTAACAATCGATAATCAGTTAAGTGTTACTTGCTTATCCAGTTTTTGCAGTATATGGTCTTTGTCCTGTTTAGCCGATTCCGGTCTAAGTACCAGAGTGGGTATGCTGCATTCATGAATCATTTTCTGTGCATAAAATCCCAGGTGAAAATCTTTATTGGATCTGTCCGATTCGGCGGTGATCACGGCCAGGTCGTATTTTTTCTCGGCATTTTCTATCATGGATAAAACGTGTTCTGCAAAACGATCGTCTTTGAAATAATGTTCCATCACAAAACTGATCCCGTCTTTTTCCAGTTTTTCCTGCATGATCAGGGAAAGGCGGTGAATGATGTGTAATTCGTTTTCATAGTCCGGATTTCGCAGGTTCAGGATCGTTATGGATGGATTGCTTTTCAGGATAAAGTGTCTGATAGCGTCATATTTTGCCGGAACGCTGAGCAGCGGTCGCACAGGGAACAAAATATTTTCAAAACTATATTTTGTGGTGTTTTCCGGTACGATGATCAGGGCGATTCTGGATTTTTCGGCTATCTGAGAAGTATGGGTTCCGGCATAGATTTCCGAAGGACCATTGGTTCCGTTCTTGCCCATCACTATCAGGTCTACATATCTGTCTCTGGCTGTTTTTAAGATGCTATAGGTAACCGATCCTGTTTCAGAAGAGTAGGAACAGGCGATATCGTGACTATTGATCACCGTTTTTGCCAGTTTTGCCAGCATTTTCATATAATCCGTGATCCTGGGCGGGATCAGGTTGGGGTCTTCTTTAAACAGATTGTAATCACAATCATCCACATATAATAAATGGATCTCTGCCTGGTGTCTGTGTGCAATCGCAGCTGCCAGCTCCAGGGCATTGATGCTTGAATGGGTAAAATCAATGGGTACCAGTATTTTTCTGATCTGTAAAGTTTTCATCATTTTTTTTATTTCTGGGTTTAGACTACTATTTCCTTTCCGTCTTCTTTGTAATGGATGGTATAGAGATTGCTTCTCCTATCCTTCCAGGTCTGTGCATTCCCCTGTAAACGGTTCATGCGCAGCAGGTGCATATCCAGATCCTGGTAGATCAAAGTTTCTGCTCCGGGTTCTGCGATGGCAGCCACCCCTTCCCTGTGAAATTCCACATCAGAAGGCGTTAAGATGGCGCTTTGTGCATATTGGATATCCAGGTTATCCACCTGTGGCAGATTCCCAACACATCCGCTGAGAACCACATACACCTGGTTTTCGATGGCACGCGCCTGTGCGCAATACCTTACCCGGTTATAGGCTCTCCGTTCGTCAGTATTAAAGGGTACAAAAATCAGGTTGGCCCCTTTGGAAGTTGCGATCCTGGCTATTTCAGGGAATTCAATATCATAACAGATATTGATCGCGATTTTACCGCAGTCCGTATCAAATACCTCGACCTTCTTCCCTTCCTTCACGCCCCACCATTTTTTTTCATGGGGTGTGATATGCAGTTTGTATTGTTTGCCATAAGTGCCGTCTCTCCGGAACAACCAGGAGATATTATACAATTCATCATCTTCCTCAACCGTCAGGTGCGATCCGGCTATGATATTGGTGTTATAGCGAATGGACATGCGGCTGAAAAACTCGATATACTGTTCGGTGAATTGTGTCAATTGCCTGACCGCTTTGCCTGGCCGGTTATTCGGCAGGAAGGACAGGAGCTGCATGGTGAAGAGTTCGGGGAAAACCACAAAATCACTTTTGTAGTCCGCCGCCACATCAATAAAATATTCGCAATGCTGGGCAAACTCTTCAAAATTCTGAATCATCCGCATTTTGTATTGGATGGAGCAGACCCTTACATAGGGTGAGATATCCCTTACAGAAATATCGGGCGCCTGGTAATCGAGGTTCACCCATTCCATGAATGTGGCAAAACCGCAACTTTCCGTATCACCCGGTAAATAATCCCTGATGATCCTTTTAAGCTTGAAATCATTGGATTGCTGCGTGGTCAATACGGGATCCACCATTTTTTTATCGATCACCTGCTGAACATATGCCTTTACGGAAAGCTTATCTGCCACCAGGTGATAGTTGGGCAATCTGCCGCCCACTACGATCCTTTTGAGGTTCCGGTTGATCACCAGCTGTTTTCTTTCATCATACAAACGCCGGGCGAGCCGCATGCTTCTGTATGCAGGGGCCACCATGATCTCAATCCCATATAATGTATCTCCATTGGGATTATGGGTAGACAGGGTACCGTTTCCGGTAATCGCCGCCCACCCGTGACTCTGGCTGAATTCATCAAAATTCAGGATCAGGGAACAGGAGGACGCAGCCAGTGTTCCATCTACTTCAATACCAATCTGTCCTTCCGGAAAAGTCTGGGTTACTTTTTCCCATTGATCCGGCGACCAGGGTTTCATGGTGGGGAAAGCCAATAACTGCATCTGGCTAACCGCAGTATAATCATCCCTCGTAAGGTTGCGTACAACAATGGTGTGGGTACTATTTACATCTTTTATGTCAACTGTGTTTTGCATATACTTATTTTCCCTGATCCGAGATCGAGTCTGTTATAAATGCAAAACCTGTGGGTTCAGGTATCTTTTTCCGGGTACTGTCGTAGTAACGCTTGAGATAAGATAACTGTGTATTTAGCATTTTATTTTCAGCACGAAGCGAATCGATTTGAATGATGGCTGTGTTCTGTTTATCCTGTAACTGTTCATTTTGTTTCCAGGCATACACGATAAAAGACAGCAGGATAATGAAAACCGGAATGAATACGAAGACAAGCGTCCGAATGGGTTTCATACTAACCATTTCACCAAATAAACAATCTGGTTATTTGAATGGGTTAAAGATCAGATTAGAATGGCATTAAAATGAAATGCGCTGCTGAAACCGGTTGGCAGGGAACTTATCCTGCGGAAGGAAGGATAACCGTGATCAGTATGTTTCCGGGTTCTGCTATCTCTGCCTTGATTTCGCCTTTGTGCAAAAGAAGGATGCGCCGGGTAAGGGAAAGACCCAGACCATACCCTTTTTCATTGCTGGCATTGGAGCCACGCTGAAAAGGCTGGAAGATACTTTCCAGTTCCGCCGGATCGAAGGCGGCATAGGTGTTTGAAAAAAGGACCACAATATTTTTCCCGATAAAGGACAAGGAGATCTTGATCAGGTGGTTGCTGGCATATTTGCAGCCATTTTCAGACAGGTTACGGAAGGCTGACAACAACAGGTCATAGTTTCCATTCACCGTACAGAAATTCTCATCCTCCGGTAATTCATCAAAATAGGTCTGTACCTGGTATTCGGGAGATATTTTTTTCATCAGGAAGGGGAGCTCCATGATGATCTCATCAATGCGAACGGATTCTGTTTGAATCGCACCCCCCCGGGCTGTTCGGGCGATATTCAGCAACTGCTGGGTAAGAGAGCTCATGTGGCGGGTATCCGCCTGCACAGATTCCAGGACAGCCAGGTATTCTTCGTTGCTTCTTTCCTTTCTGAGTGTAACATCAATCTGGTTGATCACGGAAGTCAGGGGAGTGGACAGTTCATGCGATGCGTTGGAAATAAAACGGCCCTGTATCTCAAAGGATTCCTGTAACCGTTCCAGCAGGTTATTAAAAGTTACTGCCAGCAGGTTCCACTCGTCTTTTACACCTGATTCGGGTAAGCGGTTTTGAATATTTGTGGCGGAAATATTGTTTACTGCCTGTGCAATGTTTTCAATGGGTTTGAGCAACCGCCTGCTGAAAAGCCAGCCAGTGAGAAATGACAACACCGATCCTGCAAGAAATGCCAGCAAGAGGCTTTTCTGTAATTCTGCAAGGTTATCATGACCGTTTTCATCGATCGCTGAAATCACCACCACGATCGGGAAGGGCCCTTCCATATAATAGATGGCGACGAGTTGTTTGTTATCCAGTGTGGTGGAGATGAAATTCTGCGACCGCACTTTATTCAGCAATTCCGTACCAATGGCCACGGTATCCTGATAATTTTTCGCGAATCGATAAATGCGGCTATTCCTGTTATTATAAATGTTGATGGTTTCCGCTACCCGCAAACTGGTTGTGGAGCTGTCCAGCTTGGATAAAAGGTCATAGTCGTCCGGGGGGAGTTTAAAGATCAGGGAGGCAACGGTAAGTGCCCGGTTATACAGTCGTTTTGTAAAATCCGTTTTTTGCTGGGAAGCTGTGAAGTAATAGATGAAGATGCAAACCGCAGCCAAAACGACAAGGGTAACCAGCATAAAGGCAGATATGATCTTAAACCTCACTTTCATGGTCAGTCGTGTTCTTTCATGATATAACCAAAACCAACCTGCGTATGAATCAGTTTGGGGTCAAAGTTTTTGTCGATCTTTTTCCGGAGATAATTGATATACACATCGATGGTGTTGGTATTGGTATCAAAATCAATATTCCAGACATGTTCCCCGATATCGGCCCGGCTTACCACCCTTCTTTTGTTTCTGAGCAGGTATTCCAGTAACAGGAATTCCTTGGCAGTAAGCGGTATGACAATGCCTGAACGGGTTACCTGTTTGGTGTCCAGGTTCATTTCCAGGTCAGCCAATTGCAATAGGTTGCCAACGGGCAGGTTTTCCTGCTGACTTCTCCGAAGAAGGGCGCGGATACGAACGATCAGTTCATCAAATGAAAAGGGTTTGACCATGTAGTCATCCGCTCCGGCATCAAAACCTTCCACCTTATCGGGTACGGATCCGAAAGTTGTGAGCATCAAAACAGGTACGGATTTGTTCTGCTGACGGATGATCTTGCACAGTTCGATGCCATTGATGCCCGGGAGGTTGATATCCAGTATGACCAGGTCGTATTTTTGTTGCGCAAACATTTTCTCCCCCATGGTGCCGTCGTAGGCAACATTCACTTCATAGGATAATTCCCCGAGACCTTTTTTCAGTGAGTCTGCGATCTTTTTTTCATCTTCTACAATTAGGATTTCCATAGTGACTGAATATAGCGATTCTCCGGAAATTATGAACCGGAACAGTGATAGACAAGGGATATCTGACCGGGATAATGGCCAGGGGGCATGTTTTCAAAAAAATACCCTGATGTTTTTGTAAGTCGCTTTACAAAAATATCAGGGCAGAACAAATGATACCAGTGTGTTATTTTACCACACTATCCTTCACTTCATTCACGCTGTCTTTGATTTCGCTGGTAATCTTCTCTTTAGCATCATTAAATTCGCGGATACCTTTTCCCAGGCCCCTCATAAATTCCGGTATTTTTCTGCCACCAAATAAAACCAGTACAACCACTGCAATCAAAAGAATTTCCTGAAACCCTAAATTTCCCATGACAAGTATGTTTAATATTTGAAAAATGAATAGGCTAAAGTACACGATCGGAAACTAACAGACAACAGTTTCAGGCGGGATAAAACATATCCTTAACAGACAATCGGCTCTTATTGACTTTATATTGAGCTTGAAGGGACCAGACCCTGCTGGTTTTTTTACCATTCTTTTATCAGCGCCCTACATATAATCATTTTTTTAATTTTACCTGTATGCCCTTGATTTGCATTAGGTAGGGTTACTTTTCCCGTATAAATGTATTAAGGTTTAGAAAGCAAGATAAAAATGATACAAAAAACATATTTTAAGACAAAAGATTACAGCAAAGTAAAATTTTCAATCAACGTTGAAAATGCAGAAACCGTAGAGATTTTTGGATTGAACAACGATTGGAATACGCCTGTGGAGTTGAAAAAAAAGAAGGATGGCAGTTTTAGCTGTGACCTGAATTTACCCAAAAACACCAGCCAGGAATTCAAATACCGCATCAATGGTACGGAATGGATCAATGATCCTGCTGCAGATAGTGAAAGTCCGAATGTGTATGGCGGAACGAATAGTGTGATCTCTGTATAAGCATATTCGTTAAATCTGTTTCATGATTCAAATTTTTCAGGATTAGATTCACTACTAATCCTGAAATTGACATGTTCTTTCTAAAGAACAATAGAAACCTTTTTTTCAAAAAAGTTGCATCCCGCTTTCATCCCTCCTTTTCACCGCTTATCTTGAATTGCATTCTTTGGTTTTGTTGTATTTTCCTATTTTCGTTGCGCTTTCCCGTTAGACAAAC
>JAGWTX010000066.1 GCA_028875955.1 Bacteroidota bacterium
TTCCCGCTCCTGTTCTGGCCGGGTATCATTGGTAAATTCATGGTATACCTGCCTACGATGCTCATCTTTACCCTGGCTGCATCGTTAGTGGTGGCCTTTATCATGAACCCGGTTTTTGCGGTTGATTTCATGAATCACGAGGAATCGGGCAAAAAAGAACCCAAAAACGCCATCTTCAAAAAAAGAGGATTCTGGATCGCCATTGGATTGGGAATACTGCTGGATCTGGCGGGAGCTACTTTCTGGGGTAACCTGCTCCTGTTCTTTGTACTGCTGGTACTGTTAAACCGTTATGTACTGGATCAGGCCATTCATTCGTTCCAGAACAGGGCCCTGCCCTGGATCATGGGTCACTATGAAAGTCTGTTGAGATGGGCATTGAACGGATGGAGACCAGTACATTTATTACTAGGCACCATTGCCTTATTGTTCGTATCCCTTTTCGTGTTTGTGGCTTCCATCAATTCCGGAAGGATCGGTGTGGAATTTTTCCCGAAAGCAGATCCTAACCAGATTTTTGTTTACCTGAAATTACCGGTAGGTACCAATGTGGAATACACCGATTCTATCACACAGGTGTTGGAAAAAAGGGTGAACGCCGTATTGGGAACCGGCAATGGGAAGACAAACCCCATCGTGGAAAGCGTGATCAGCAATGTGGCTGTGGGTGCCAGCGACCCGATGAGCGGCGACAGAAGTACCCGGAGCGAATTGGGCAGGATACAGGTTTCCTTCGTGGAATTTGAAAAAAGAGAGGGTGTTTCAACCCGTCCTTACCTGGATAAAATCCGGGCAGTCATGAAAGGGATCCCCGGTGCGGAGATCAGTGTTGACCAGGAAAGCGGCGGACCTCCCACCGATCCCCCGATCAATATCGAGATTGCCAGCGAGGATTTTGATAACCTGATCTCAACGGCATCCAATCTGAAAAACTATCTCGACTCCATCCAGGTGCCGGGTGTGGAAGAATTGAAAATGGATATCGATCTCAAGAACCCTGAGATCACGTTAACCGTTGACAGGGAGAGAGCGCTGATCGAAGGCGTTTCGTCCGGACAGATCGGTCAGCAGATCCGTACCGCTCTCTTTGGAAAGGAAGTATCCAAGATCAAGGAAGGAAAGGATGAATATAAAATTCAATTGCGGAACAATGAATTGCAAAGAAAGAGCCTGGTGGACCTGTTGAATATGCGTATCTCTTTCCGGGATATGGCATCAGGCGGTGCGGTCAAGAATATTCCCATCAGTGCACTGGTGAAAGTGGAACCCACCAATACGCTGGGAAGTGTGAAAAGAAAAAATCAGAAACGTCTGATCACCCTGCGGTCCAATGTGCTCACTTCACAGGGATTCAATGCAACCGGTGTCAACAAAGTGCTGGCGAAATACATTGCCGACTTTAAAAAATTACCGGACGGGGTAACCATCAAACAGACCGGTGAAGGTGAACAACAGGCCGAAACCGTTGCCTTTTTGGGGAAAGCCTTGTTGATCGCCCTGATGCTGATCCTGTTTACACTGGTTTTACAATTCAACTCGGTGAGTAAATCGGTCATCATCCTGACTGAGATCATCTTCAGTGTAATCGGTGTGCTGCTCGGCTTTACCATTACCGGGATGACGGTTTCCGGTTTGATGACGGGATTGGGTATTGTGGGTCTGGCAGGTATCGTGGTGAAGAATGGTATCCTGGTAATTGAGTTTACCGATGAATTGCGTTCACGCGGTTTGAAAACCAAAGAAGCGGTTATTGAAGCCGGTAAGACACGTATCATACCCGTATTATTGACCGCTCTTGCAGCCATTTTAGGATTTATTCCCATTGCGGTTGGGTTCAATATCAATTTCATCAGCCTGTTCTCTGAACTGAATCCGCATATATTTTTCGGAGGCGATAACGTAGCTTTCTGGAAACCATTGAGCTGGACCATCATCTTCGGATTGGCTTTCGCATTCTTTATGACGCTGATCATTGTGCCAAGCATGTACCTCATCGCAGAACGTTTACGCAGACCGATGCGCAGGATGTTCGGTGGTAAATGGATCAGCATGATGGGCATCCCGCCTATGACCATTGTCTTCCTGTTCCTGATGATTGCCGTTCTGATCAGACACCGCATCAGCAGGATGAGAAGAGGCAAACGGTTGAAAAATAATGAAAAGGTAAACGCCGCCTTTATCGGTAGCTGGTTCTGATATCTTTTGCACAGTTGGGTTTTGGTTTAACAATCAGGCCGTCTCTTTCAGGGACGGCTTTTTTGTGTAAGCCAGATCTGATCGTGGATGGTTATGCCAAACCATATTGGTACATATGAAAATTTACCTATGCAGGGAAACCGTCTGTTTTGAATTACAAAGGATGAACTTACCACTCATCCCGATTTGATTTTCAGAAAAGCAGCGTCTTTGTTATTTTCATAAAAAAAACAATGATCCAGAATCACGAAATAGACTACCGCATTATCGGAGAGGAAATGCAATATGTGGAAGTAGAACTTGATCCCAATGAAACCGCCATTGCCGAACCCGGCGCTTTTATGATGATGGAAGACGGCATTACCATGGAAACCCTGTTCGGCGACGGCAGTCAGCAACAAAGAAGTGGCGGCAGCGGTCTGCTGGGCAAACTCATCAATGCCGGTAAACGGGTACTGGTGGGCGAGAACTTGTTCATGACGGCTTTTACCAATGTGGATACCGGTAAAAGACATGTGAGTTTTGCATCTCCCTATCCCGGCAAAATCATACCGCTCAATCTGCAGCAATTGGGCAACCGGGTCATTTGTCAGAAAGACGCTTTTCTCTGTGCGGCCAGGGGTGTCAGTATCGGCATCGAATTCCAAAGAAAACTCGGTACGGGGCTTTTTGGAGGGGAAGGATTTATCATGGAAAAACTGGAAGGCGATGGTATGGCATTCTTGCACGCCTGCGGTCATGTATTGCAAAAAGAGTTACAACCCGGTGAACTGATGAAAATCGATACCGGTTGTATCGTGGGTTTTACTTCAACCGTAGATTATGATATTCAGTTTGTAGGAGGTATCAAGAATTCCATCTTCGGTGGGGAAGGTTTGTTCTTCGCCACGCTTCGCGGACCCGGAACCGTTTGGATCCAGACCTTACCGATCAGTCGTTTGGCCGGCCGTATCCTGCGTTATGCAACCACCACCAGAAAAGAGGAAGGCAGTGTGCTGGGAGGAATCGGCAACCTGCTTGATGGAGACGGATGGTAAGTATCCCGCTATGCAGATTCACAACTTCTCCCGGTTGTGAATCTGCATTCCTGTATTCTGCAGCCAAATTATTTTATGCCGGTTTGGAAATACCTGATAACTTGTAGCTTTTTTATGAACCCCTTGTATTGAAAAAGCTATTCTCCCTTTGTATTCTTATCTGGTTGATACAGCCCGCTGAGGCGCAAAAGAAAAATGCAGCATTCCGTCTGCATATCCACAAAACCACCGGTGCGATAAAAATTGACGGCCTGCTCAATGAAGCAGACTGGAAACAGGCGGAACCCGCTACCAATTTTTACATGGTCTTACCCATGGATACCAGTCTGGCCAATGTACATACGACAGTACGGATGTGCTATGATGCAAAAAACATATACATCAGTGCAGTGTGCTATAAAAAAATGGCAGGTCCGAATATGGTTGAATCCATGCGGCGCGATTTCGCCTTTTTAAAAAATGACAATTTTATTTTTTTCCTGGATACATTCAACGACCAGACAAATGGTTACACGTTTGGCGCCAATGCCGCGGGAGCGCAATGGGATGGAACGATCTATGAAGGCAGCCGGACCGATCTGAACTGGGATAATAAATGGACATCAGCTGTTACCGATTTTGCAGACAAATGGATTTTCGAAGCCGCGATCCCTTTGACATCCATCCGTTATAAAAAAGGAATCAGGGAATGGGGGGTCAATTTCAGCAGGAATGATCTGAAAACAACCGAAAAATCAAGCTGGGCACCGATGCCACGCCAGTTTCCCACTTCCTCCTTTGCATACACCGGAGAACTGGTATGGGATGAAGCTCCGCCTGCACAGGGCCCGAATATTTCACTGATTCCTTATGCGCTGAGCGGCATCACCAAAGACTATGGATCCGGTAACCCTACGCAATACAAAACGAATATCGGCATGGATGCCAAGATCGCCGTTAGCTCTTCTTTGAACCTTGATCTGACATTTCACCCCGATTTTTCACAGGTAGAAGTTGACAAACAGGTAACCAATCTGGATCGTTTCGAATTATTCTTTCCCGAGAAACGACAATTTTTCCTGGAGAACAACGACCTGTTTGGAAATTTCGGAAATGCCAATATCCGTCCCTTTTTTTCCAGGCGGATCGGTTTGGGTGTACCCATCCGGTATGGCGCACGCCTGAGTGGCAAGCTGGATGAAAACTGGCGGCTGGGCATCATGCATATCCAAACGGAATCCTCGGCTGAAACAGGTTTGCCTGCTGAAAACTTTGCAGTATTCAGCCTCCAAAGAAAACTTTTCAAAAGATCGAATATCGGTCTGATGTATATCGACAAATCCACCATCAACTATCATCCTGAAAATAACCCGGCCACGCTTCCGGTATATAGTTTGTATAACCGCAACCTCGGTCTGGAATACAACCTGGCTTCTTCCAATAATATCTGGACAGGCAAAACATTTCTGATCAAATCCTTTAGTCCCGGTAAAACCGGAAACGACCTGGCTCACTCAGCCACCCTTGCCTACAACAGCCGGATCTGGAATATCACCTGGCAACACGATTATGTCGGGAAAAATTATACAGCGGAAGCGGGTTATACACCCAGACAGGGTTATATCCATTTCAACCCAACCATCATCCGTAACTTTTTTCCCGGAAAGGGAAATATCCTGAGCCATGGACCCCAATTCAATGCCAGTATCTATTATGATGAAAAAATGAGAAAGACCGATGACCTCTATACTTTTTCCTACCTCATCACTTTCCGGAACCGGTTAACATTTACCGCTGTGGCACAACACAATTTCATCCAGCTGTTACAACCCTTTGATCCCACCAATACCGGAAAAGATTCCCTGCCGGTTGGCACCCGTTATGCTGCCAATACTTTCGGATTTGATCTCGTATCGCAGCCCCAGCAACTATTTACCTATTCCACCTCGGTCAGGTATGGGGGTTATTTCGCCAATGGCAAACACCTTTCCATGCTTACGGATATCGGCTACCGTTTCCAACCCTATGTGAGCCTGGCACTCAGCACCAGTTACAATTACCTGAACCTGCCCAGACCCTGGGGCAATCTTTCCTTTCTGCTCATCGGTCCGAAGATCGATGTCACTTTATCCAATGCTTTTTTCCTGACCACCTATATCCAGTACAACGACCAGCAACAAAATATCAATGTGAATGCGAGGGTGCAATGGCGCTACAAACCGGCTTCGGATTTTTTCCTGGTGTATACCGACAATTATTTTCCCTCGCCTTTTTCTGTAAAAAACCGCGCACTGGTTCTGAAATTCAATTACTGGTGGAATTTATAAACCGATGGGATTACTTCAGATTTGCCAGCCTGGCAACCGCACTGGTCAGGGTCTCTTCTTTTTTGGCAAAACAAAAACGAAGCACTTTATTGTCTTCCCCGTTTTGATAAAAAGCTGACACCGGAATGGTTGCGATTCCATATTCCTTTGTGAGCCGTATTGCAAATTCCTTATCAGGTTCCTGGCTGAAATGCCCGTATCCATAGCATTCAAAATAGCTGCCATGCGAAGGGATGCATTGAAAAGGGGTGGCCTTCATCAGCTCTCTGAAAAAATCCCTTTTCTGCTGTAAGAAGGAGGGCAGATGTAACCAGTCCTTTTCCTGCTGCATATAGGCGGCCACCCCAACCTGTTTGGGCGTGTCACAGGAAAAGACATTGAACTGGTGCACTTTTCTGAACTCCCGCATCAGGGCGGGTGGTGAGATGCAATAACCCAGTTTCCAGCCGGTGCAGTGATAAGTCTTCCCGAATGAAAAACAGACAAAACTTCTTTCCAGTAAATCAGGATAACGCAGCATACTGAGATGGGGGATGCCATCAAAGATCAGGTGCTCATACACTTCATCGCTCAGGATCAGGATATCCGTTTCTGAAACCAGTTTTTGTAGCGCCAGGATATCTTCTTCCCGCAAAACACTACCGGTCGGGTTATGCGGCGAATTGATCATGATCATCCGGGTACGGGTGCTGATCTTTTCCCTTACTTCCTCCCAGGGTATGGAATAATCCGGATAGCGGAGTGAAATACGGATGGGTATGGCTCCGTTGATTTCAATATTGGGGATATAACTGTCATAGGCGGGTTCAAACACGATCACTTCATCCCCCGGATGTAATACCGTTGTCAATGCCGTATAGATCGCATAGGTTCCACCGGGTGTGATGGTGATAGCGGTATCCGGATCCAAACGGGTTCCATACAGCTCCGACGCCTTTTCAGCCAGTTGTTCACGCAATAAAGGATATCCGTTCATATGCGTGTACTGGTTATACCCATCACGCATGGCTTTGGAAACCTGTTCGGTTAAACCCGCACTCATCGGAAAATCAGGAAAACCCTGTCCCAGGTTCACGGCACCCTCTTCCAGTGCCAGTTGACTCATCACCGTAAAAATAGTAGTGCCCACTTCGGGGAGTTTGGATCTGAATGGCAACATGTATTTTTTTATGAAGATACTTATTGTATCCGACGACTTACATGGATCAGTCTCCCATCTTGTGTAACCCCTTCCAAAATGAGGTGCAGCTGATGACTGATGTCATTGTTGTAAAAGGAGACTTCCATGGAATTACTTGCCCCGTCTGTTTGCAGGTTCGGATTCCAGTAAAGGGTTTTCCGGTTATCGGGTAGGGAACTGCTCAATTGTTTCTCGGCATAATTCGGCGAATAAAAATCCCTGATGGCCGTATAGCCCACCAATGGGAAAGAAGCCATCCCTTCAAAATCGTCCATCCTGTCATTCCCTTTTTTGGTATAGATAGCAATGGCTCCGGCTCCCCCGTTCCCCAGCGGTACACCCAGGAACGGCGGACGGAACACTTTGATATAGGCGATATCTGCCATATTGATATTGGTTATCTGAGCCGGGTCAACCTGCATTTCATTGATCAGCAAAGCGGTTGAACTGGGACCATTGAATGAGTTGATACCCCGCCATAAAATGGTGGTGGTATTTCCCTCCTGCAGGAAACGCAGACCGGCAACTTTTGACTGCAGGTAATTGATGAGATTGGTTCCGGGGTTGACAAATTTATCATCCAGCAGATTCAACTGATAGGCATCCCCGCCTTTGAACATCCCGCTAGTATAAGAATCATTCAATTCATCAATCCGTTTTTTGGCTTTGGGTTTTGCTTTGGTTTCCACGGTAACCGCCTGTAAAGTGGTTCCGCTGGAAAAATCATCTTTATACACTTGTCCTATTTGCAACAGGTCGGACAGTTCCTGATTGGCTAAAACACCCTTACTCAGTTTAACAAGGCTGTCGCCCTTACCCAGGGGCAGGAAACTGGTGGTGGGTGTCACCTGGTAATCCCCTTTACCTGTTTCACCGTTTAACTGATAAAACACCTGTGCCGTATCAAAAAGGGAAATATCCTTATACTCGAACCAGCTTTCATCATTCAGGGGAACGATTGCGGCAAAATGACTGGAATCTTTTGATTGAAAGACCAGGTTTACGGTTTTCGCTTTTTTCAATGCATTCCCGCGTGTGGATCTGATCGTGGCAATAAGCGACAGGAAGGCATTTTCCTTTGCATAAGGCAGGCTGCTCTTTTCCCTGCGCAGGGCTTCTTCCCATCGGAACCTCCGCCAGCCATTGGTCAGCATCACCAGATCCAGCTGCTGGCGGATGGAATCCGAAGCATTGCTGAAATAATAGGCGGGATGATAAATAGATCCCTTCAGTTCCGGGGATAACAGAAGACCCGATAAAATATTTTCCGAACTATCCAGGGGAAGTTCTCCGGCTGTAACGGAGAGGGAAAGATTGGCCGGAATAGAATCCGGCATGATGATCCGATAGCGGTTCTCTTCCCTTTTCTGCAATCCCAGCTGATCGAATTGTATATCGGGCTCTGAAACATATTCTTCATTGTTTACAAAAAATACCCTTTCGGCAAGCGGCTGGTCTTTTTCCGTAAACAGGGTTACCGTTATCACACCTGAGGGAAACCGCCCGATTGGCAGACTGCCCCTGCTGACCATTTTGTCGGTTAAAGGTGCATGGGCACTAAACAATAATTGCTGGTTGCGTTGGACTACCATATGAAACTTCTGAACCTGGCTGGCGATATCTTCTGTCCAGCGTATGATACAGTTCCTGTCGAGAGAACCATCCAGTAACGTAAAAACTACACCCGATTTCCTTGCTGCAGGAAGCGGTGTCTCGTGTTGTATACCCTTCCCATCTGTCCATTTTGCCGTATAGGATTCTCCGGGGAGGGGTGTAAAAAGAAGTTTCCCCATCCCATCATGCAAAGAAGTGAAAGAAGCCATTACTTTTCCCCCTGCCGTTACGATGGTTCCGGTTGCTGATGTGGGCATTGCGTCTGGTAACTGGGCTTTGAAAGCGAGAACCGATTCAAGCCCCTCGACCAGGTAACCACCTTCCGGAAAAAACTGTAAACGGGTTTCGCTATCCTGCAGGGAAGGAAAGACAGAACCCTGCCCGTTTTTTTGAATCACACCCAGATCTTTCTGAAAACAAAATGCCTCGTCGAAATTGCGCATCCACTGGGTATACGCCATGGCATGGATCCGATTCCCTTGATAGGATGACGGTATTTCAAAACTTCCCCAACCCACCCCGTCCAGTACGGGCAGGATATGCCGGTTGATCAGTTTACCCTGTTCATCATACCAGTT
>JAGWTX010000685.1 GCA_028875955.1 Bacteroidota bacterium
CTTTCCCGGTGTGGTACTGATCACTTCACATGACCATACTTTTATGCAGACGGTGGCAAACCGGATTATCGAACTCACGCCAAAAGGGATCATCGATCGTTTGACGACCTTTGATGAATACCTGGAAGACAGCCGGGTAAAAGAGTTGAAGGAAGAGATGTATCGTTAAAATCGCAAAAACCGGTTACCGGAATGTGGATAAACCCCGGTTTTTGGGTTTTCCAACCGGAATTCCCCCCGGATTGTGAAGAAAATATTTAAAAAAAAGAGGTTTCGTATTGGTATTTTGGAGCATTTCCTTACCTTTGCCTCCCGAAAAAAATCGGAAAAAAACTAGAGTCATGGCCAGAGTATGTCAGGTAACAGGTAAAAAACCCATCGTTGGAAACAGTGTTTCTCACTCAAACATCAAAACCAAGCGTCGTTTCTTGCCCAATTTACAGAAAAAGCGTTTCTTTTTCGCTGAGGAAGACCGTTGGGTAACCATTAAAGTATCAGCAGATGCCCTGAGAACCATTAACAAAAATGGTTTATCAACTGTGATCAAAGGAATGAGAGCAGAAGGTGTTAAAATCTAATTGATTCACTAAGCAAACAACGCAATAAAATGGCAAGGAAAGGAAACAGGGTGCAGGTGATTTTGGAATGTACAGAGCATAAGACCACAGGTCAGCCCGGTACAAGCCGTTATATCACTACCAAAAACAAGAAAAACACACCTGAGCGTGTGGAGTTAAAGAAGTACAACCCGATTTTGAAAAAAGTAACTGTTCATAAAGAAATCAAATAATCATGGCAAAAGCAGCTAAAACCGCGATCAAAACAAAAGACCAGAAAGCAGCCGCTGAGGCAAAGAACTGGACCAAAGTGATCAAGGCTGTCCGCAGCCCCAAATCCGGTGCCTACACTTTCAAAGAGCAGATTGTGCACAAGGATAAGATCAAGGATTTCTTGTCAGAGAAATAATTGTTTGGTTATCACTATATTAAAAAAGCTTTCCCTTTTGAGTGGAAGGCTTTTTGTATTTAGTTAATGGGGTAACCAGAAGGACTGAGAAAAGATTGCGGCTAATTCAATCTGTGTTTTCCCGCAATATTGCGTGTACAAAACATCAAATTATCAAAATGAGTTTTTTAGGAAAATTATTCGGCAGGCAGGAAAAGGAAAGTCTGGACCAGGGATTGCAAAAAACCAAGGAAGGATTTTTTTCAAAGATCACCAAGGCCATTGCCGGAAAAGCCACTGTTGACGAGGAAGTGCTGGATAACCTGGAAGAGGCATTGGTTGGTGCCGATGTGGGTATTGAAACCACCATCCGCATCATTGAGCAGATCGAGAAACGGGTAAAACAGGATAAATACGTAAATACCGCAGAACTCAACCAGATACTTCAGCAGGAAATCGAAGCCATGCTGGTGGATGCGGCCGAAACATCCTATAAAGATTTTGGAATTCCTGCCGGAAAGAAACCCTATGTGATCCTGGTGGTGGGTGTAAACGGGGTAGGAAAAACCACCACGATAGGAAAACTGGCGCATAATTATACAAAAGCCGGGAAAAAAGTAATCCTGGGTGCTGCGGATACCTTTCGTGCCGCAGCAGTGGATCAACTGACCATCTGGAGTGAAAGGGTAGGCGTACCAATTGTAAAACAGGCCATGGGTTCAGACCCGAGTGCGGTTGCCTATGATAGTGTAGCCAGTGCCG
>JAGWTX010000686.1 GCA_028875955.1 Bacteroidota bacterium
GTTAACTAAAATATTTTCTGCAGCATTCCGGATACACCAGTCGTCATTATCCACAGCTAAAACCCGGCTGGCGCCCAGTTTTTCTGCCAGGATTGCCAATATCCCGGTACCGGTTCCAAAATCAAATACCCGGGCACCGGTGAAATCCAGGTCGCGCATCAACTGCATGACCAGATAAGTTGTGGCATGATGACCTGTACCGAAACTCATCTTGGGAGTAATGATCAGCTCATGCTGCACATCCACAAAGGGAGGATGGAAATCTGCCCGGACACCGACAAAGTCATCAACCTGTACCGGTTCAAAATTGGATTCCCAGAGTTGATTCCAATTTTGTTTATTTAATATTGATTTTGAATATTTTAAATCATATTTATTCAATATAATATTCAATTCTTTTTCCTCAAAATGCTCCAGATCGATATAGGCAGTAAGTTGATCAGCCGATTCTTCAAATCCGTCAAACCCGATCTGGGATAGTTCGGCAATCAGGTTTTCCTGCAGGTCGGGCAGGGCTTTTATCTGTATTTCACAATAGGCTTCCATAAACAGGTATCAGTAAAATGGCCCCGATTGCTCGGGGCCATTGTGGTATAAGTTAGTTTGTTTCCGAATTCCCGGCACCTTCCCTGGGTTTGAACTCAGGTTTTGGCATCAGTGCCTTACGGCTCAATTTGAATTTTCCCGTCTTGGGATCCAATCCCACCAGTTTCACTTTCACCATATCCCCTTCCTTGAACAGTCCATCCATGGTTTCGAGACGCTTCCAGCTGACTTCACTGATATGCAGCAATCCCTGTTTTCCGGGCATGAATTCGATAAAGGCACCGAATTCCTTGATGCCTTTCACAGGACCTTCGTACACATCCCCTACTTCAGGAGTGGCGGTAATTCCCTTAACCCAGGTTACGGCCTTATCCAGGCTTTCCTTGGAGGCGGAGAAAATACTTACTTCTCCGGTATTGCCCACTTCTTCAATATTGATGGTTGCGCCGGTTTCACGCTGGATCTCCTGTATTACTTTACCACCTGGTCCGATAACCGCACCGATAAATTCCTTATCGATGATCAGTTTGATCATTCTTGGTGCATGTGGTTTCACTTCCGGTCTTGGTGCAGGCATACATTCATACATGGCATCCAGGATATGTAAACGGCCTTTCCGCGCCTGTTCCAATGCTTCCATCATCACTTCCATGCTTAGACCATCCACTTTGATATCCATCTGAACGCCACAGATTCCATCGCGGGTACCGGTAACCTTGAAGTCCATATCACCCAGATGATCTTCATCACCCAGGATATCCGTCAAAATCGCATATTTTCCATCTTCACGGGTGATCAGACCCATTGCCACACCACTTACGTGTTTGGGGAAGGGCACACCCGCATCCATCAGGGCCAGTGAACCGGCACAAACAGTTGCCATGGATGAAGAACCATTGCTTTCCAGGATATCACTCACGATACGGACTGTATAGGCATATTCGCTTCCGGGCATCATCTGCTTCAGGCTGCGCATGGCCAGGTTTCCATGACCCACTTCCCTTCTGCCCACACCGCGCATCATTTTCACTTCGCCGGTAGAGAAAGGTGGAAAGTTATAATGCAGGATAAATTTGCTGTACTCAGATTTTGCAGCGGTTTCAGCCAGCAATTCGTCTAACTTGGTACCAAAGGTTACCGTTGTCAGGGATTGTGTTTC
>JAGWTX010000067.1 GCA_028875955.1 Bacteroidota bacterium
AGGTTTTTACTCAATGCTATGGCATCGCTGACAGAATGGTCTGTTGAATAAGGGGATGGCATCAGGATGGCCCGTACATTTTCTTTACCCAGGGCGTCACAGGCAATGGCCAGTGTGACTGCCGAATCGATCCCTCCTGAAGAACCCAGGATGGCCTTGTTGAAACCCATTTTGCTGAAATAATCCCGGATACCCAGGATCAATGCCTCATAGACCTGTGCGATATTGAGTTCGGGCATCAGGGTTGCCGGGTTGAGTTCCTTGTCGGGAACACGGCTGGCCGGCTCCAATATCGGGGCATCGATACTGCCATCATCGCGTAACTCTACGGATTCCAGGGCTTCTGCAAACATGGGTAAGGCTTTACAGAGATTGGCATCCTTGTCAAAAACCAGCGATGCGCCATCAAAAACAACTTCTGTCTGGCTGCCGATGGCATTGCAATAGAACATGGGGATTTTATACTTGAGCACATTGGCTTTGATCACCGATTTGCGGTCTTCATCATGGGTGTAATCAAATGGGGATGCGCTGATATTCAGCATGAGATCGGGCTGCTGTTCCATCAGTATATCCATCGGGCAAATGCGGTAAAGCGGGTTATCCCCCAGGTTCCAGATATCTTCACAAATGGTGATGGCGAGTTTTTTCCCCTTGAAGGGCACAACCTGCCATTCAAAAGCGGGTTCGAAATACCGGTTCTCATCAAATACATCATAGGTGGGCAACAGGGTCTTGTGAATCTCAGCCCTGATCTCTTTTTCATATAGGAAAAAAGCGGCATTGAATAATCCCTTGCCTTTATGGCCCTTATTATGGGCGGGACTGCCGATCAAAACACCAATGGTATCCGCTTCTTCACGGATCTCATCTACTGCCGCATAACACTTATTGATAAAGTCGGCAAACTCAACAAAGTCTCTGGCCGGATAACCACTCACACACATTTCACTAAAGATGATCAGATCACCGCCCTGTTCTTTGGCTTCCCTGATGGCCCCGATGATTTTCCGGGTATTGCTTTCAAAATTGCCGATATGGTAATTCTGCTGGGCTAAAAATATCTTCATGCCCCAAAGTTCTGTAACTTTTAAATAGTTTATCCTGCCAGGGTCAAGAAATAACTGAATTCGACAGGTTTCAGCTTTTTCGGGAGGGGGTCATAGGCTTTAACAAGACTTAAATAGCATGCAGCAGGCTTCTCCCTTTACATTTGCAGAACACTTTAATCTTCCGGATATGAAATACCTGGTATCTGTTTTTTTGTTTTCCTTTTTGTTAGCTTCCTGCCATCCGGGTAAATCTGCTCCGGATGTTTCGGGCATTTCAGTCAATCTGCAAACCATAAGATTTGAAAAGGATTTTTTCGGGATAGATACCCTGCATTTGGATGCCTCCCTGCAGCAATTACAAAACAGTCAGCCGGGTTTTACAAAGGATTTTCTCTACAATATCCTGGGTACCTCCCCTGATAGCGCCGCTAAGGATATCCGCAGTTTTATCCGCACCTATGAATCGATGTATACGGCTTCTCAAAAACGGTTTCCTGATTTCTCTAAAACGGAAGCGGCCGTAAAAAAAGGCCTGCAATATGTTCATTATTATTTTCCAAACTATCCGTTGCCGGAGAAACTGATTACGTTTATTGGCCCGATCAACAGTTATGGCAACATCATTACACCAAAGGCTTTGGCTGTGGGACTGCAGTTGTATATGGGCAGTCAATACCCCCTGTATCTCACGGAGCAGGGCCAGGAGATGTATCCGCTGTTTGTGTCCCGGCGTTTCGAGCCCGAGTATATCCCGGTGAACTGCATGAAGAATATCATTGATGATATGTTTCCCAATAACAGCATGGGAAAACCACTGGTACAGCAGATGGTGGAGTCGGGTAAACGACTGTACCTGCTGAATTTGTTACTGCCCGAAACTGCTGATACCCTGACAACCGGCTATACCGAAAAACAGCTGGAGGGATGCCGCGAAAGTGAGCGGAATATCTGGAGCTTTTTTATTCAAAACGATATGTTGTTTAAAAACGATCCCAATCTTACGAGGGATTATATGAATGATGGTCCGAATACCGCCGCACTCGGCGAAGCGTCTCCCGGAAATATCGGTCAGTTTGTTGGCTGGCAGATTGTTCAGAAATGGATGGAAGCGCATCCGGATACCCAACCGGCAGAGCTGATGAAAAAAGATCCCGGACAATTGTTTTCCGAAGCCAGGTACAAACCCAAATAAAGGGAAAGCGCGATCAGTTCAATTTGGAAGGAACGATCATTTCAAAAGAGGGGATGTTCACCGAAAAAAGCTGTTTGCTGTTTTCATTCTCCATCTGGTAATGGCCATGCATTTTGCCCATTTCGGTTCGCAGGTTACAGCCACTTACATACTGGTAATTCTCACCGGGTTTCAAAACGGGTTGAATGCCTACAACCCCTTCTCCTTCCACTTCCCTGTGTTCACCATTGCTGTCAAAAATATACCATTGGCGGCGCAGCAGTTTGATGGTAAAAGAATTGTGGTTTTCGATGGTGATGCGGTAAGCAAACATAAACTCACTGTTCAGCGGGTTGCTGTAGTCGGCCTGGTAAAAGGTCTCTATGCTGATTTCAACGCCTTCTGAAATTTTGGATACCATCTGGTTTTTGCTTGCTTTCAGTAAAAATAAGGAATTGGGTCAAAGAAACCATGCCAAAATTCTGCCGGACTATTTATTCCCAATTAACAGGCAGCTATTCCCAGATAGCTTAATTTTGCAGCACAGAAAACCTGATTATGACAAAAATTGCTGTTGCGAATGGAGATGGGATCGGTCCTGAAATCATGGATGCCGTATTGACCATTTTTAAGGCTGCAAAAGTGCCCCTCGAGTTTGTATTTGTAGATATGGGTAAGTGGGTATTTGACAAAGGGTATAGCAATGGCATGACGCCCGAGGCACAGCAAACCATCGAATCCCTGGGTATCCTGTTCAAAGGGCCCATGGAAACACCCAAGGGGAAAGGCGTCAAAAGTGTAAATGTAACCGCCCGTAAGACCTGGAACACCTATGCCAACAAACGTACCTTTCAAACCTTGCATGGTGTGGATACGGTGTTTAGTAAAGCAGGCATCCCGATAGATATCACCATTGTCAGGGAAAATATTGAAGACACCTATGGGGGAATCGAACATATGTTAACCCATGATGTGGCACTCAGCCGTCGTTTCATCACCCGTCCGGGTAGTATGCAGGTGATCAAATATGCATTTGAGATGGCCAAGAAAAAAGGGGCACGCAGGATCACCTGTGGTCACAAGGCCAATATCATGAAACTGACAGATGGTTTGTTCCTGGAAGTATTTTATGAAGTAGCCCGGGAATACCCCGAACTGAAGGCAGATGATGTGATTGTAGATGACCTGTGTATGAAGCTGGTGAGCCGCCCCGATCTGTTTGATGTGGTGGTTCTGACCAACCTGCAGGGAGACATTGTAAGTGATCTTTGCGCCGGACTGGTGGGCGGACTGGGATTTGCCCCCTCTGCCAATATCGGCGACCATATTTCCATTTTTGAAGCGGTACATGGAACGGCACCGGATATTGCCGGTAAGAATATTGCCAACCCGACGGCACTGTTGTTAAGCGGATTTGGGATGCTCAGGCACCTGGGTCTGATGGAAGCGGCAACCCTGATGGAGAATGCCCTCTTATATACCCTGGAAAATGGGGAGCATACCGGCGATTTTGGTAACCGGGAAACCGCTTCACTTAGTACCACCGGTTTTGCGGAAGCTATCATCCGGAATTTCGGGAAAACACCTTCCCATAACCCCAAACCGCATATCCCGGACCAGGCGCCCACGCCCACCCATTTCAAACTGGAAAAAAACCCCATGCTGGAAAGCCTGGAAATGGGGAAAGTATCCATCGTTGGCGTAGACATGTTTATCGAAAGCAATCTTCAACCGAAAGTTATCGCTGAAAAATGTCTGAATCATACAGCCGATATCTTCAAACTGGTTACGATCAGTAACCGGGGTACCCAGGTTTGGCCCAAGGGATCATCCTTTACCAATCTCGTGAACCAGTATAGTTGCCGTTTTGAAAGTCTGGGGGATGTTCCGGTTACACAGGTAGATATTCTGGAATTGTACAAGCGGCTCTCCATCGATTTCAAGATCTGTTCCACTGAATTACTGAATATGTGGGGCGACAAAAAAGCGTATAGCCTGGCCCAGGGTCAATAACAAACCGCTGCCGTTTTTGGGGATTACCGGTAAAATGAAGGTTTTCCCTCCCTTAGGGTATTGCACTCTTTGCTAACCTGATGCTTGGGTCTGAAACCGCGTATCCGTTTAACGGGAATTTAATCAGCCGCGAATCCCTTCCTTCCCTGCTGAAATAACAGCTATCTTTTGTATCAGTGAAACCCTGATTTGCCCTAATCCTTGAAATCCTATCTCAAATCCGTGCAATCAGTGAATTTTTGATGTAATTTCACGGCTCATTTAAAAGAGCAATTGAATTATGGCTGAAGCGATTTTAATGCCCCGCCTGAGCGACACCATGACCGAAGGTGTGATAGCTGCCTGGCATAAAAAAGTGGGAGATACCGTGAAGAAGGGAGATCTGTTGGCAGAAGTGGAAACAGATAAGGCGACAATGGAACTGGAAAGCTACCAGGATGGTGTGTTATTACATATCGGAACCCCCAATGGTGGAAAATTACAAGTAAATGACCTGTTAGCCATATTTGGCAAACCCGGTGAAGATATTTCCTCCCTCCTGGCTCAGCATGCCGGGGGAACTGCCGCACCAACTGCTGCTGCGGCTCCGACAGCTCCGGAAAAGGCTCCGGCTGCTCCTGCCCCTGCATCTGCAACACTTGATGTGTCATCCATGGAAGAAGTGGTATTAATGCCGCGGTTGAGTGATACCATGACAGAAGGTGTCATTGCCGACTGGCAGAAACAAGTAGGTGATACGGTTAAAAAAGGGGAAGTACTGGCGGATATCGAAACCGATAAGGCCACTATGGAACTGGAAAGTTACAAGGATGGGGTTTTGTTGTACCAGGGTGCAAAGCCCGGAGAAAAAATTCTCGTGAATGACCTGCTTTGTATCATCGGTAAACCCGGATTGGATATTGATGCCATTGTGGCGGCGGTCAAAGCCGGTAATGGCGCCCCTGCTGCAACAACAGCCGCTGCACCTGCGGCTTCATCTGCACCGGCTCCTGCTCCTGCCCCCGTGGCGGCAGCAGCACCTGCGGTAGTGGTGAATGAGGGAAGGATTTTTGCATCCCCCCTCGCTAAGAAAATCGCCTCTGAAAAAGGGATCGATCTCAAATATGTGAAAGGAACCGGTGACAATGGCAGGATCACCAAGAACGATGTGGATGGATATACCCCTGCTGCGGCATCTGCAGCACCTGCCGGTGCACCCAAAGACATTGCTGTGGCAACTGTCAGCGGTGTGGAAAGTTTTGAAGAAGTTCCGGTTTCACAAATGCGTAAAACCATTGCACGTCGTTTGAGCGAGAGCTTATTTACGGCTCCGCATTTTTACCTGACCATGTCGATCGATATGGATGCAGCCGTAGCTGCCCGCGCCAGGATAAACGAAGTGGCGCCGGTTAAGATCAGTTTTAATGACATGGTACTGAAAGCCACCGCACTTGCACTGAAACAGCATCCGAAAGTAAACAGCAGTTGGCTGGGAGACAAAATCCGCTATAACCATCACATCAATATCGGTGTGGCTGTAGCCGTGGAAGATGGGTTACTGGTGCCGGTGGTTCGTTTCGCCGATACCAAATCACTGAGCCAGATAGGGGCTGAAGTAAAAGTATTTGCACAGAAAGCCAAAGATAAAAAATTACAACCCAGCGACTGGGAAGGAAGCACGTTTACGATCTCCAACCTGGGTATGTTTGGGATTGACCAGTTTACCGCCATCATCAATCCACCCGATTCCTGCATATTGGCAGTAGGGGGTATTGCGCAGGTGCCGGTGGTAAAGAATGGTCAGGTGGTACCGGGTAATGTGATGAAAGTGACCATGAGCTGCGATCACCGTTCCGTAGACGGCGCTACCGGCGCAGCTTTCCTGCAAACACTGAAAAGTCTGCTGGAAGAGCCATTGCGGATGCTGGTCTAAGTTTGACCGATTAATTGCTACCATTAAGCCTTTATCAAAAAAATAAAGGCTTTTTTTATTGTATTTCGGATAGGTAAACCGTATTTTTTCGGATACATTATTGTAAAAACCAAATTTGACAACATGAGAACAACATTTTCCATCGCCCTGCTACTGATGGCTGCTGTAGCCTGTAACCCAAAAACCGAAGAAAAACAAACGGCCACCGCAACTGAAAAGCCTGCCTACGCTTATTCCATCAATAAGCCGGATAACTGGGACATTGTATCCGATCCCACCAATACCTCCATTGCCATGAATGCCCTGAAAGCGTTTGAAGACAATAAAATTGATGAAAGTGCCTCTTATTTTGCTGATACCGTTCATTGGCGGTCAGATTATATGGATATGACCGTGGGAAAAGATTCCCTCAAAGCCTTGTTTACAGATTTCAGGAACGGTTTTACCGCTTTTAAGGTAGACATGCACGATTTTGAATCAGTGATCTCAAAAGATAAAAAAGATGCCTGGGTAACCCTGTGGTATGTAGAACATTTTACAGATAAGACCGGTAAATCTGATTCAATGGCACTGATCAATGATCTCAAAATCGACAAAAACAAGATTGTTGAGTTGAATGAAACCGTAAGACATTTCCCGGTTAAGAAACCTTAGGGAATTCGAACAACGGTTGTCCGATAAAAACGAAAGGTCAAAAGTGAGTTGTATGTTTCACTTTTGACCTTTTGCTTTTCAGGGCCCTGTCAGGCCTTATTCATCCCAATCGCATCCAATGGGTGAACCCGGAGGGATTACTTTATGAACCGGAAGAGGAATATCCTTCGGTTTGCTGATACGTTCGATCGCATAGGTATAATGCGCCTGCAAACCCGGTGTGTTTTTCATCAGTTCTGCGTACTTTTTCAGCGATTGCAGCCGGTCAAAACAAATGGATCTTACCAGGTAATTTGACTGGTCACTCTGGCTCAGTGCCAGCATCCAGGTTAGAACCATTTGTTGGGTCTGTAAGGCGATTTCCCCCTGCAAACCTTTGGGTACCGGTGTTTTCCAGGTTTTGTTGATGATCGCATCCAGCACATCATCCCATCCGATGGTGCCAAACTGGGCTTTGAACTGTGCCAGACGATTGGCTCTTTCCGGGTGAAACAAAAAGCTGAGTTCATAATCGGTAAGCGCTTCCGCAGCTGCCACAGGATCGAAACTCATCCCTGTCCTTTTGGCAAAAAGTTCACCAACACCATAATACAAGGGCGGACGGGGCGGGATCAGTTGCATGATCCTGTCGGGCAGGGTGAGTGCTTCCGGCGATAAACAGTTCAGGGCTGCCTGTAATGCTTTTTGCTGCACGGCATTGGGCAAAACTTCGGGCTTGGGTTGCTGATCGCCACGTACCGAATAACTATAATTCATACCCCCGATTAGTTTACAAACGGCTTCCAGCTGGTATCTGTGATAATTGTATACGGGTACCAATACGTCTTCAAGGGTGGATAGGGGTGCGTTTTCCCGAACTGCTTTTTCTGAGAACTGGTTGATGGCTTTTTGTCTTACGGCCAGCACGTTTGCCAGTTCTGTTACGGCATCATTGCCATTGTCCCATAAATGCGCTTTGGGATGAAGCCCTCCGGCAGACCTTGCATCCAGGTCTGCAATAAACAAGAGTCCTTTTTGGGTGTTCTCTGTCAAAATATTCTGCAGGGCAGCATTCACATCTGTTCCCGGCGCAAATTCGGAATAGCCATAAGTGATGGCTCTTTTATCCCATTCTCCGATCTCATTGGTATAGACCTTGCTGAAATCGATCTCTCCTTTGTTATTCAGAAAAATATTCGGATGCGGGTAGTCCATCACGGACGCACGATTGTTAAAACTGGATGCATAGTTGTGTTGCAGACCAAGGGTATGGCCCACTTCATGCGCTGCCAACTGACGCAATCTCTGCAGCGCAGCCAGTTGCATGGTTTCCGGTACGGGTTTCCCGGTTTCATAGGGCGACAGGAGTCCGGTAAAGATGAGGTAGTCCTGTCTTACACGCAAGGAACCCAGGGATACCTGTCCTTTGATGATCTCACCGGTTCTGGGATCCGTTACGGAAGCGCCATAGCTCCATCCCCTTGTGGAACGATGCACCCAGTTGATCATATTATACCGGATATCCATCGCATCAGCCGAATCGGGCAGCATCTTTACGATAAAGGCATTTTTAAAACCTGCGGCTTCGAAAGCCTGGTTCCACCAGCGGGCACCATCCAGCAGGGCAGAACGGATGGGCTCGGGTGTTCCGTTGTCGAGATAATAGACGATGGGTTTCACCGGTTCACTGATGGCAGCGGATGGGTCTTTCTTTTCCAGCCTGTGCCGGGCGATGAACATCTTTTGGATGGGTTCTGAAAAAGGACTGCTGTAGTCGAAATAGGAAATTCCAAAATAGCCGCTCCGGATATCATAGGGTCTGGGTGTATAGTGGTTATCGGGTAATTGCACAAAGGAATGATGCATCCGCAAAGTGATGGCTTCGGGGGAGGGCGTGACAGCACTGACAAAACGGCCCGCATCACTGCCGCCCGTAAAACTGATGGTGGCTTCAAACTCACTGTTCAAAGGGAAATCGCGTGTATTGGGCAGATAGATCGCAGATCTGGGCTCACTAAACGTATAGGTTCCCTGCTTCATGGTTTTCAACCTGTCGGCCACATGCTGGGCATCCCTTACAAAAAAGGGGGTGGCGTCTACCAATACCTTAT
>JAGWTX010000687.1 GCA_028875955.1 Bacteroidota bacterium
ACAAGGAACGCGGATAAGAAAATTGCAATTGCTAGCCGGATCCCTGTTTTCCCTTTGCCGGGTGACGGCCTTCGTCCATTCATCAAATTCATTCTGTATTATTTCGAAGCTTCAGGGCATTGTAATAGATTTAACACTGCTGCCGTTCGGAAACCGAAACGCAGTTGCCACCAATCTATATTATGCATGATGAAATATGCCGGACCCTCACAGCTGTCTGCTGCATCCCGCCGGTGAATTCCATCTGAAAAATTTGTAAAAGCAAACAGATGAAACCCATTCTTTTCTGCCTACTGCTGGTAACGGGTAGTACCGTATTTTCCCAGTCCTTAACCGTTGAAAAAATCATGCGCGATCCGAAATGGATCGGCGCCTCTCCTTCCAATCCCTATTGGTCTGCCGACAGCAAATCGGTCTTTTTTAACTGGAATCCCGATAACGCCAAAGCAGATTCCCTGTATTCTTTTTCCATCGGCGGAAAAGAACCGGTAAAACTTTCCTATGCGGAAGCACAGATCGCGGGTGCGGAAAACAATGCGGTTTATTCTGTTTCGCAAAGATTACGGGTATATTCCTACAGGGGCGATCTGTACCTGACCGATATGGGTTCCGGAAAAACCACCCGGATTACACAGACGGAAGAATATGAATCCAACCCGGTATTTATCCGGCAGGATAGCTGTATTGCCTATAGCCGCAACCAGAACCTCTTTGCCTGGAATCGATTTACGGGAGAAACCATTCAATTAACCAATATCACCCATGGCGCTGAAACCGTTGCTGCGCCTGCTTTCGGTGGCGGACGGGGCGGTTTTGGCGGAGGTGGTGCCCGTGGCGGGGGTGCAGGAAATGCCAGGGTAGGCGGCAGCCAGCAGGAAAAATGGTTGCAGGAGGAAGAGCTGGGCCTGATACAGGTTTTGCAGGAACGCAAACAAAAAAGGGAAGACAGGGCGGCTTTTTTAAAAGACCACCGCGAACCCAATGAACTGAAAAATATTTCCGTGGGAGATAAAATGGTACAGGGGCTCCAGGTGAGTCCGGATGGCAATTTTGTCACCTATCGTTTGTACCAGGCACCAGCGGGTGCAAAAAACACCATCGTTCCGGATTATGTGACCGAAAGCGGTTTCACAACGGATAAACCGGGCCGTACAAAAGTGGGTGCCCCGCAGGGGAGCTTTGAATTTTATGTCTATGACCGTGTGGCAGATACGGTGATCAAAGTAGCCATGGATGCCCTGCCCGGTATTACCGATCAGCCGGATTATGTAAAGGATTACCCGAACAAGTCGACCAACCGTCGTACACCGGTCAGGGGGGTGATGGTATACAGTGCCCTCTGGAATGAAACGGGATCAGCGCTGGCGCTGGATATCTATTCACAGGATCACAAAGACCGCTGGATCATGCAACTCGATCCCAAAACCGGGAAACTCAGTTTGCTGGACAGACAGCGCGATGAAGCCTGGATTGGCGGACCCGGTATTGGCTATCGCGCCAATATGGGATGGATCAATGCGCATACCCTTTATTTTCAAAGCGAAGTAAGCGGCTACTCACAGGTTTACCAATATGATCTTGACACACATTCCAAAAAAGCGTTGACTAGCGGAAACTATGAAGTACAGGACCTGATCCTGAGCCGCGATCACAGTCATTTCTACCTGGTCACCAATGAAGAACATCCGGG
>JAGWTX010000688.1 GCA_028875955.1 Bacteroidota bacterium
GGGCATATCCCATATTTGATGCCCAGGGCAATCTCCAGAATGTGATCATTCAGCATACGGATGTGTCTGACAGGAAAAGGGCGGAGGAATCCTTACGCACCAGTGAACTCCGGTTCAGGTCACTGATCGAAAAAGGATCGGAAGTCATTGCGCTGCATGATCGGGAGGGGAAAGTCTTATATATGAGTCCTTCCATCCATACTTTGCTCGGATATGATCCTGAGGAGCGGATCGGCAGATCCGGATTGGAGAATGTACATCCGGATGACCTCTCCCGCATTGTGGAAACCCTACAAAAACTCATCTCACAACCAGGTTCTGTGGTATCGGCACAATGGCGGCACTTGCATGCCGACGGCAGCTGGCATTGGATGGACGGGGTAGCCACAAATCTGTTGGATGATCCACCTGTAAATGCGGTTGTTCATAATTTCAGAGATATCACACAGCAAAAACTGGCAGAAGAGAAGATCATACTCGAAAAAGAACTTTCCGCTTCCATCATCAACAGTCTGCCGGGTATATTTTATTTATATGATGAGTCGCTGCATCTGTTGCGGTGGAATAATAATTTCTCAACAGTGAGTGGCTATACAAGCAGTGAGTTGCAACAAATGTCTCCGCTTGATTTCTTTGAGGGTCAAGAAAAAAGGTTGATCCAGGCAAATATCGAAAAAGTATTTGCCCAGGGTAAGGCTGAATGGGAAGCCAATTTGCTTACAAAGGATAAACAGAAGATCCCGTTCCATTTTACGGGCTGGGCTACCGAATTTGAGGGAAAAAGATGCATGATTGGAATGGGTATCGACATTTCATTGCGGAAACAGAATGAAGCACAGTTAAAACTGCTGGAATCAGTTGTCACATATGCTTCAGACGGCATTATCATTACAGAAGCAGAGAACATAAACGGGGATGGGCCTGAAATCATGTATGTAAACGAGGCATTCTGTAAAATGACAGGCTACAGCCCGGAAGAATTGATAGGTAAAACGCCCAGGATATTACAGGGCCCTGATACGGATAGGAAGGAATTGGACAAAATAAGGAAAGCCCTGGAAAACTGGACCCCGTTCACCACCGAGATCCTCAATTATCAAAAATCAGGGAAACCCTTTTGGGTCCAGATCTCACTGACACCTGTGGCTAACCAGGATGGTTGGTATACGCACTGGATCGCTGTAGAAAACGATATCAGCATGCGGAAGGAGGCTGAACAGGAATTAAAAATGAAAAATTCTGAACTCCAGAAATTATCGAATTATTTAAAAAATGTTAGGGAGGATGAACGCAAGTTTCTGGCCAGAGAAGTGCATGATGAGTTGGGGCAACTGGCATCGGCCATTAAAATAGACATTGATTGGCTTTCGCCGAAATTTCCGAAAAGCGATACAAATATTGAGAAAAGGGTAACACATGCCAACCATACGATCCAGTTTTTAATCAGCACCATTCGAAAGATAGCAGCGAGTCTGCGGCCAAGTGTATTGGATGATTTTGGCTTGAAAGCGGCACTGGAAATGCATTGCCAGGAGTTTGCCAAACTGAACGATATCGAAACCCATTTCAGTTCAAACATTAATTCCGCAAATCTGACGACGGAACAGAAAACGGAACTTTTCCGGATGACACAGGAATCCTTGACCAATGTTATGCGGCATGCAATGGCTACAAAAGTGAA
>JAGWTX010000689.1 GCA_028875955.1 Bacteroidota bacterium
ATTTTCCGGCCTTTTTTTAACGGTAATACGTTTCATCGAGGTAGAACAAACCATCCTCCTTTTTCCAGTAATAGAATTTCTTTTTATAGATACAATATTCACCCCTTGCCGATTTGGTAGAAAACTGGTCAGGAACATACAACACTTTGGGTGGTATGAGTTTGAAACGATAGATCAGGTTCTGTCTCTGGTCGGGTGTATAGGCTCTTGTGATACTTTTAAAATCGACTTTTGCCGCGATTTCGTCGGGCAATTGATCTTTGGGTGTCACAATTTCACCGCGATCGTCGATAACGATCATCGGTTCACTGAATTTTATTTTTTTAACCGGAGCAGGTTTAGCGGGTTCGGGATCCCTGGTTACCACCACCGGTTCTTTGACTGCTTCCTTTACGGGTTCTTTCGGTTCCTGTTTTTTGATGACAGGTTGATAAGTTACCGCTTTTGTATTGGCAGGCGGTACGGTTTTCCGGCTGCAGGAAATCCATCCCAAGGAAAATAGTAAGAGTATCAGAACCGGTTTCTTCATAATTTTTTCCTTTATACAGTAAATACTATGCCAAAATCACTCAGGAAAATGGAAAGGCAGCTAAATCCTGCTGGGATAGGGTATGCTGTGTACTATTGGCCAGGTCTTTTACCAGACAGGTACCGGAAGCCAATTCCTCACTGCCCAGGATGACAATATAAGGTATTGATTTTTTCTCAGCATATTTGAATTGTTTATCAAATTTTGCAGGCTCATGAAACAATTCGCCGGCGATTCCCTTGTTTCTGAGTGTCTGCAGTAAGGTAAATGCCTGTTTACTTTCGGATTCCCCCAGATTGAAAAACAAGACCCTGGTTCCTGCATGCACGGTATCCGGGAAAACCTTCAGTTCTTCCATCACATCATAAATCCTGTCCACCCCGAAACTGATACCGACACCCGGTACATTGGGTACGCCAAATAACCCGGTCAGGTCATCATATCTTCCACCGCCTCCGATACTGCCCATCTGGACATTCCTGGCTTTCACTTCGAAAATGATACCGGTATAATAATTCAAACCCCTGGCCAAAGTAAAATCTGCCACGATGGTTCCTTCCTGTTCAGGCTGATAGTTCAACACAAAATTCAATTCAGCAATGCCCTGCCGGCCATTTTCGGTATGACCGATCAGTTCCTGCAGGGATGCGATCTTTTGGGCATGGGTTCCGGAAAGCGAAAGATAGGTTTCGATGGTTGAAATCTGTTCTGCGGTTAATCCGTTTCTGTCCAGTTCCTCCTTTACTTTTTCCAGACCGATCTTATCCAGTTTATCAATCGCAACGGTGATGGCTGTCAGTTGTTCGCTGCCGCCGCAAACTTCGGCCAGTGCCGCCAGAATCTTGCGGCTGTTGATATGGAGTTCAATGGGTATGTTGAGCATCTCAAAAACCCTTGTGTAGATGCCTGCCAGTTCCACTTCATTCAAAAGGCTTTTGCTGCCAACCACATCTGCATCACACTGGTAAAACTCCCTGTAACGACCTTTTTGTGGGCGGTCCGCACGCCATACCGGCTGAATCTGGTAACGTTTAAAGGGCAGGGTAAGCTGTCCGTAATTCATAGCCACATATCGCGCAAAAGGGATCGTGAGGTCATACCGCAACGCCCTTTCGGTGATGCCCTTTGTGTTTTTCCCTTCCAGTA
>JAGWTX010000068.1 GCA_028875955.1 Bacteroidota bacterium
AATGATATGGATAGTTTCCGGTTTGTTTCAGGACTAATCCTATTGGGAGAAATTTTCAATAAAAGGGAAAAAGAAAAAAAGACCCTTTTTGGGGAAAGAACCCGGGCGAATTTGCTGACACCCTGTCTATAACTCTACAGTTGTTCATGATCCACTAGACCCTTCCACTTTCAGCGACACTTCTTTTTTTCGTTTTTCTTTTATCGAAACCTATTGCAATTGCGATAAAAAAGTGTAAATTTTACAGTACGTCTTTGAATGACCACATAGCCTGGATGATACTGCCACATTGGATTTACCGTATTTCATCATGCTAAAAAAATCCATATGAAAAACAAATCAGTTGCATATCGCTATTCTCAGTCGACCCGGGGAATCCTGGGTGGCTTATTTGTGGGTATCGCCACTGCAGTACTCGGGATGATTTTTGATATTATCTATAGAAAGATCACCCAATATCAATTTTCCGAATACATCAATATCAATTCCATCATCTTCTTTTGCATACCCACGCTGGTTGTGGGTGGGATCGTCTACTCCATCCTCATGGAATACACCAAAAAAGGGTTGCTGATCTATACGGTTTTGTGTCTGATACTGACTGTTGTGGTAGCATTCATCCCCCTCGGACCCAATATGCTCCCATCGGGAGAAGCCATGCCATCCAGTGCAAGGGGATTAACCATGGGTCTGGAGATCCTGACCGGTCTTATGGGGACATTTGCGCTTCCCTATTTTGCCCGGCACCAGGAAATCTGGGGGGATGCATGAAATGGTTTGGGGTTTGGCGTTTGGGGTTTGGGGTTGAACCCCTATTCACTACTTTATCTAACTTTTATTAGCTCAATACATAAACCCAATGCGCTGAAAAGTCTGTGTGGTGATAAAAAAAGTCGCCGGTTGCAGGATCTACAACTACCGACGACATTACTTAATCAAAAAGGTTCCTAATCTTATAAAAATACTGCGGTTGGGAAATTAGGGATCCTAGTACCCTTTTCGAAGAATCTTTTTCCGATAACCGCTATCCCTGTTCCTCAGGATTTTTTCTCACAGGTATTCACCCCAACCAGGGTATACAACGGACAAAAACTGATAAAAGAAGTTGCCAGAAAAACAGCACCTAACACAACCAGAACCAGTCCGGCTGTGCCTGTTACGGTTCCTGTAAAATAGAGCACGGAAAATACAACGGCTGCAATTACGCGAATGATGCGGTCTGTGTTACCCATGTTTTTTTTCATCTGTAATAATTTAATGATAAAATGATAGCAGTAAGCCAATGACAAGAGCCAATAGCAGACACAGGAGGCAAACCACTGCCAGTTTCTGCCATTTTCCTTTCATCTTATAAAGTTACTCAACGGGGCAGGAAAATACAATGATCTTCATCAGTAAGTAAAAAATCGCCGGATTTGTAGCGGAAACAGGGGATTGCCGGTTTTATGACTGCATCTTCACAGGGTTAGCCGGGCATACGGGATATGTATTTCTCGATTTCTTTCACCTGGTCCAGCACCTGCTTGGTTTTGGGTTTACAGGCTTTGGCCTTACGGAAGAATTCCTTGGCGGCCCTGAACTCCCGTTTGTTCATGAAAATCTGGCACATGCTCAGGTAAGCTACCGCCTCACTCTCCTTGTCAGAGATACCCAGCCGGATAGCGGCACGTATATAGGATTCTCCTTGTTTCAGATCCCCTTTTTGCATGGCCATCATACCCAGCTGCAGTTTATTGGCCCCCTCGGCTTCCGGCATGGGAGAACCCAGGTCGGAGCTCATTTTCAGGTGTTTTTCGGCAGAATCAAAGTCCTGCTTCATCATGGAAAGGTTTCCCTTGATCGTATAATAAGTGGAGCGTACGGGTTTATACAACAGGTTGGGCCACCAGATGGTTGCCAGGATTTTTTCAACTTCTTCTACATTGCCGGCTTCCATGGGTTCCTGGATCAGTCGCATGGGCCCGATAAAGAAATGGCTGGCCAGCGCGATGACACCGATAAAATACAGGATAAAAGAAGGCCAGAAACTGCTCAGCACATTTACCACAATGGCCAGTGCGATGGACAGCAAGCCCAACCAGAAACGATATTTGATCAACAAATTATAAAACTTCATAACCCAATTTTGAGAGCGGCAAAGATAGGGACTTAGGCTTGGTAATTTCCCATTTTGATCCTACCGGCAGGGGAAACCATATACAGGAACCTGATAAAAACATTGATTACAGGTATCCGGGATGCCCTACCCGGCGCTGACAGGTAACAGAAAAATATGATCAGCTCAGGGTTTAGTCTTTTGCGTCGTTGACTTCCAGCCAGTAATTGTCCGGATCCTGCACCCAGATCTGTTTTACCCCGTCGACCCGGGTGGTTACGATACCGGGATTACCCTTTGAATCATACCACTGGCGGTGGGTGGCTTTGAGTTTTTCAACAAAGGCAGGTACGGAGGGTACGCTAAAGCAGATATGGTTGTTCTGGTAATATTCCCTGGGTTTGTCTGCTCCCTGGATCACGTGCATGGCTACTCCCGGGGCTATGGAATACCAGATATGGCGGTTATCGTGAAAGGGTTCCGGGATCGTATCCAGGTGGAAGAAATCGTGGTAAAAATTACCGGTACGTTGCAGATCTACCACATAAATGGCCACATGGTTCAGATGGGCTTTGGTTTGCGCAAAAGAGGGGAATGTCAGGCTTCCGGCCATGATAACAAGCAGTAAACAACAGATTTTTTTCATTGGGAGCGATTTATCCGGCAATCTACAAAAAGAAATAGTAGCGCTGGCCCAGAAATCTTCTCGCGGGCAATGGGAGAATCTATTATTTTTGCAACCCTGTGAAAGCGTTGGTCTTTGGTCTTTGGTCTTTGGTCTTTGGTCTTTGGTAGTTGGTAGTAGGGGGTTTAAAGAAAAAGACGGATCATTTAATAATGATTAAATACCCAAAGACTAAAGACCAACACACCAAAGACCATTACGTCAATGTGCAGATTTATTTTTAGCAGGTTGAGAATTTATTTTCATGATAAATGAACTGGTCCCGTAGTTCAATGGATAGAATAGAAGTTTCCTAAACTTTAGATACAAGTTCGATTCTTGTCGGGACCACAAGCGAAAATGTAAAATGCCTCACAGATCTGTGAGGCATTTTTTCTTACAATGAAATTTTGTAGTCAGTTCACCAACTATTTATGATAAATCTTTGCATCATTCCTATAACCCGGGTCTGTATTTGAATACCAGTCCGGATATAACAATCCACCCGAATTGGCCCAATCCAGGAAATACAAATAGGCATCTGAAATATTCACCCCTTCGCCGGGATAGCTAAAGAGCCCCACAAAACTTAATGCCCATGGATGGTTATCCTTTGTGAGATAATAAACATTGGATCCTATATTGGTTGCGTCCTGAAAGGTACCCAGTTGTGCCTTATCCGCCAGGTTGGTGGGATGCATGCCGGGTAAATGAACTTCATATCCCCGGTTGTGGTTTTTGATGGCAAATGGATTGAAGGGTGCGTTTCCAAATTCCATGGTTGTGATGGGAGCATTGAACTGTACATAAATATGCGCTGTATCCCCTGCGATCCTGGGTTTTGACATATCGGTATTCAACATACTGGCGCTACCTGCATTTTTATACAGGTTGGCATGGTTATCAAAGGGTATGATGACCGCATTGGTTTGCCAGGCTTCTGTGCCATTCGGGTTCTGTTTGATATAATTGGTTTGCAGGTTCTGACCGGTTACGTTTTTTACCAGGGAAGCACTGAACGGGAATTCCACACCGAACCCGTTAAACAGAGTGGCACCGGCCGCAACGGGAACATAATCTGCATAGAACTCCACTATTTTATTCTGGGCATTGCTGATCATCTTGTACCGGTAATTCACCACCAGATCGTTCAGGTCATAATCCCCCTTATTGGGCCATTGGTCTTCGTAGGCCAGCGTGCCATAGGTTTTGGCGGAAGGGAAATAATTGACATAGGCCCGGGTGGGATCGTTTGGAAAAGCATCATTGGTATTCAGCACACCGTCGCCATCCAGGTCTGCGGGTACATCTGCTGTCTGAACACCTGCATTTGAAATGGCTGTTATCGGGTTTGAACTTGCATAAACCATCACATCGTTGAAATCATTGTCACAACTACCGTTTTCCCTGTTCAGGTCCTCAAACCCGATCATATAGGTATTTTGATATTGAAGCATTACTGTATGTCTCTTCAGGTCCGGGTTCGATTCCGGGTTTAAATTGCTGTTGGAGAAATAAGCACCATTTGCATAATAGTTCACGCTGGTACCATTCCATCCGTCTGCAAAGAGAACCAGACCGATTGTGGTTCCCGGTTCAAAAGTGCCGATCTTTACCTTATCTCCGGAATGCATACCGCCGCCGCTACCCACCAAACTGGCATTGGGAAATATAAAATGTATCGTATCGATATCATCCATTCTTGCCGGTGGCATACCGGTCGGATATTGGTAATACCCCATTGTATTTCTGTATCCGGCGCCTTCATAAATAAAAGTCAGCCATACATCTGATTTTTCGGTAATCACAATATCAGAAGTGGCTCCGGATGATAAATATTGCGGGTGCAGCAGCGCTACGTTTTTTGATTCAGGCAAGGAAACATTGATACTGGCAAGCATATCGGCACTGATGATATCGCCTGTGGGTTCCAGATAATCGGGACGACCCTGGCTGTCTGTTGTTCCCATGGGAACAAACTTCACCTTGGTTGTCTTGGTATATCCCGCTTCCTTGATCACGATCGTATTCTGTACCGGACGAAAGGAAAGATTACTCCCAGTTTGTAAAGTGCCTACGATATCACCCGAATAACCTGCGTCCCCTCCAAACGTACAATTGGCCTGGTTTCCCTTAAGCAACACTTTTGCCAAACGTACAACACCGATATAGGCGGGATCTACAATCAGGGTATCTGTTGTGTTGGGCACCTGGATACTTATCGTAAAACTGCCCGAGGCATTGGTAAAGCCCTTGTATAACAGCTGACCAACCGCTCCCGCATCACAACTATACATATTGACAGGTACCTGGGGCAGGGGCTTATTATTGTTGGTGAGGGCATTTACCGTTATTTGTATGGTTTTACTGGTCGCATAAGTAAAACCATCCGGTGCAATTTTTGAATCAGATACAGTAGTTGCCGGAGCAGAAGAACTGCTGGAACTGGTTGTTTTGGAACAGGCACTAAAAAGTATCCCTGATACCATTGATGAATAAAAAACCTTACGAATTATACGCATAATTTTATTTTATTGCCTGTATGCGTCTAATATCCTGCCAAATAAAATATTTTTGTTTATTAATTGATAATCAAATAATTATAATATAAATAGATAATTTATATATTCCATAATTTGGAATTATTCCAATTTTTAGAATAAATTAATTATAAAATCACTTCCATTCCCCAGGTTTCCCGGCAAAACATTATTTGCGGTTGCGAAACCCTGTTTTCGAGTGCCGGGATTTCGTTTTCCCGAAGGATTCCGGGTGCCATTGGTTACGAAAAGGACATTTGCTTAGATTTCCGACTGATAATAGCGTGTTGGTTTACCGAACCGCCGTACCGGCAATAATTCCGCATCCATTTTTCCTATAGCGTGCAAGGCATCACCATGCATTATGCTTATCGGGCGATGGCTATTTTACTTTGGGTGGTATAGGCAGCAAAATAACCCAGTGCATTATTGGAAAGATTGGATACCGGGTTGGAAGGACTGGCAGATTGAAAATTATTGTTGCCAGATATCTGTTCAAAAGAGAAGAAATAATCATAGGCCGCCTTATCGATGCAGTTCATTTTCAGCAAAACGGTGTCACCGATATTCAAATAGGAACTATCCGTTCTCAGGGCTACATTGATGTATCTGCCATCGGATAACCTGTCGTCGAATACAAATGTATTTTTCAGTCTACGCCCATTTACAGTCTGGGTAAAGGAATAGTAGTTCTTGATATTCCGGGGATCCTGGAAATTGGGAACCGTTCTGATTTCAACTTTGCTAACCCGCGCAGTATGTTGAAAGGTGATAGAATCAAGGGCAACCGGCAGCGGCATGGTGGAAGTAGCCGTATAGGTTTGTGATCCGGTGTTGATATCCAGCCGATAGGTATGCCCCGGGATCCCGTGAATGATATGTGTGGTGTAAATACCCGGGGAAGTCTCAGTCAGCAAATCCGTTACCGCTCCTATATTATCGGTGATCCGAACAGTGGCGCCGGTAACAGGGGGGAAAATATTGGATGCGCTGAAATTGACTGTTTTGGAAATCTGTACCTGGTAGGGGCCGGGCTCGTCTGTAATTATCCCTTCCACCACTATCTGTGGCGCGGCATCATTCAGGTTGACACTGATCACTTTGGTGCAGGCATAAAAGGAAATCAGCAATATGAATAACCCGCCTTTGGAAAATACCTGTTTCATATTGTCAGAATTTAAAATTATAGGTTACGGAAGGTACCCAGCGGAAAAGGGCAGTCTGTTCAGCCAGGGTTTTTGTCGGGTCATTGGGATCGTCTTTAAACGTGATGCTATAGGCGTTTTCACGTCCGTAGACATTATATAAAGAGAAGGTCCAGCTGCTTTCCGATTTTGCCCGTTTCTTCCCCTGCAGGGTTGCGGCAAAATCCAAACGGTGGTAAGCGGGCATCCGGTATCCGTTTCTTTCTGTATAATAAAAAGCGGTCTGACCGTTCACCTGGTATTTGCCACTGGGAAAGGTAACCGCATTGCCTGTATTGTATACAAAGTTGGAAGAGAATGTCCATTTTTTGCTTGCCTGGTAAATGGCCACAATGGCAAGGTTGTGGGTTTGATCCTGTTTGGCAGCATACCAGTTGTTGCGATTGATCCCGTTGATCAGCTTTTCGGTTCTTGCCAGGGTATAACTGACCCATCCCGTCAGTTTACCATATTTCTTTTTCAGGAAGAGCTCCAGACCGTATGCCCGTCCTTTCCCAAACAACAACTGCGATTCAACATTGGCATTGGCTCTCAGCTGAGCGCCGTTTTTATAATCGATCTGGTTCTGCATGGTCTTGGCATAGATTTCCGCAGAGAACTCATAGGCGTTGTTCTGAAAATTCTGGTAATAACCCAGCGATACCTGATCGGCGATCTCGGGTTTTACATTGTTGCTGCTGGGTATCCATAAATCGGTCGGGTTGGTGGATGCCGAATTGGAAAGCAGGTGAAGGTTCTGAACATTCCGCGTGTAGGATACTTTTATAGAGTTATGGTCTGAAAGCTGATAGGCGGCAGAAAACCTGGGTTCGAGGTTGAAATAGGATTTTACAATCTGACCGCTTGTATAGGTCTTTGTGGTAAGAATATTACCCGAGCTGTCATAGGTATTAAAATCACCCGGACCCAATATGCTGAAGGATGATAAACGCAAACCATAATTCAGCTTCACTTTATCTGCCGGTGAAATTTCCTGCGAAACATAGGCGGCACCCTCCAATGCATATTTTATGGGAAGATAGGTAGGCGTAAAACTCGAGCTGGCGGATGCATCCACAATACCGGGCGAAATACGGTGATGGATCACATTGAACCCGAAGTTGATCTTGTTGTCATTGTTCACAAAATATTGAAAATCCTCTTTGAGCGAAATGTCTTCGATTTTTGATTTGATCAGGATGTTATTGGCGCCCGAATTGATCTTGATGTTGTAGTTGTAATTGCTGTAGATAAAAGAGGTATTGGAAAACAGGCGTCCGTTGAACACATGATTCCATCTGGCCGTTGCCGTACTGTTTCCATAGTCGATCCCGAATGTGCCGCCAAAACCCAGGTTATCCCTGCCAAAATATCCGGAGAGATAGACACGGTTGTTGTCATTGATCTTATAATTGGCTTTTACATTCAGGTCGTAGAAATATAGGGTATTGTTTTTTATGGTGGAATCCCTGGAAAGTTTCAGAAATAGGTCGGCATAGGTCCTTCTGCCACTTACGATAAAAGAGCCTTTGTCTTTTACAATCGGTCCTTCCACATTTAACCTGGAAGAGATGAGGCCAATACCTCCATTGGCATGGTATTCCTGGTTGTTGCCGTCATCCATTTTTATATCCACCACCGATGAAAGCCGGCCTCCATATTCTGCAGGCATGGCGCCCTTATAGAGGGTAAGGTCCTTTATCGCATCGGAATTGAAAGCCGAGAAAAAACCCAGCAAATGTGAGGCATTGTACACCGTGGCTTCGTCCAGCAATATGAGGTTCTGGTCTGCTCCGCCGCCGCGAACATAAAAACCGCTGTTCCCTTCTCCGGCAGACTTGACACCGGGTAACAACTGGATGGTTTTCAGCACATCTTTTTCTCCGAAGATCACGGGAACATTTTTTATTTCGTTTACAGACAGTTTCTGGACACCCATGATGGGTTGGGTTACATTGGCATTCCTTTTTTTGGAGGTAACGGTTACTTCCATTATTTGCTGTACAGCCTGCTCCATCTGGATGGGCATCAAAATATTTTTATTGAGGGCAATTTTTACCGTATCCTGTTTCAATCCGGAAAAGCTTACAATGAGTGTATACGAACCTGCCGGTGCGGTAATGGAATAAAACCCATAGGCATTGCTGACTGTGCCTGATCTGGGTAGTTCCAATAAATAGACGGAAGCCCCGATCAATACTTCTCCTGATTTTTTTTCCCGGATGGTACCACTGACCGTATGGCTTTCCTG
>JAGWTX010000690.1 GCA_028875955.1 Bacteroidota bacterium
GTTTTGCGCAGAAAGCTGAGGATGTGTTGCAACCAGCAAGACGCATAGGAACAGTGATATACCCAATCTTTTTTTCATGCAATTTATTTTTGAATATCCAGTGCATCAGAACCCGCACCATAATCAAATGCTACCTGTTTTCTGGCCATTTTCAAGTCTGTATTCAGCACATGAATCTCTTTGCTCCTGTCTCCATTGATACTAAACAACAGTGTAGCCCCAGCTTTGTATTGCAAACCATCCAACCGGATATCCGAACTGTTCTGCAGGTATACAACGGGGTCTGTATCTGTGGTCAGGAGTTTTACCTGGTGAAACCCGATTTGAGTGGCTTCGGTGCATTCAATGCCTTTCCGTGTTTTCATGACCAGGTTCGTCAGCTGTATGTTCCGAATCTGGCTTTCCGGGATACCCCGGATAAATATGGCCCGTTCCGCTCCATCACAAACGATATCGGACATAAAGAAATTCCTGAACACAGGTGTGCCTTCCGTAAAGGGCATGAGTTCAATTTTGGGCATCTCCCTTTTTTCACCCGCCAGGGGAACCGGATCCTTGGCCATATAATACATATCAAACAGTATGGCTTCGCCGGCTATGTCTTTCATGTTGATATGGGAAGCATAGATATTTTCCACCACACCTCCCCGGCCCCTTGTTGTCTTGAACCTAAGACCGATATCAGTGCCGATAAAATTACAATTGGAAACATACAGATTCTTTGCACCGCCACTCATTTCACTACCCACTACAAAACCGCCGTGTGCATGATAAACGGTACAATTCTGCACCACCACATTTTCGGTGGCCAATCCTCTTTTCCTTCCTTCTTCATCCCTGCCGGATTTGATACAGATTCCATCATCGCCGGTATCGAAGGAACAGCCATCGAGTAAAACATGGGTGGAGGATTCCAGGTCAATACCGTCTGTATTTTGTCCGTACCAGGGATTCTTAACGGTTACATTCAGCAAACTGATCTGGTCGCTCATCAACAGGTGTAAGGTCCAGGCCGGGGAATTTTCAAATGTGGCGTCTGTAATCAGGATATTCTTACAACCTGCGAACTGCAGCATATTGGGCCGAAGAAAATCATGGATCGCTTCATAATCCCTAAGTTGTTTCCCATTTGCCAATTTCCCGATATCATTTCTTTCCGCACCCAGTAAAGCAGAAGCGGAAGAATACCAGTAGGATTTATCCGGTGTCAACACACCTCCCGAAGCAATTAATTTCTTCCATTCAGAATCTGTCACCTTCCCTTTTTTCAATGGCCGCCATACATCACCAGACCCGTTCCAGATCCCTTTTCCCGTGATGGCGATATTTTCTGCGTTTTTTGCAGAAATCGGGGATTGGCATCTTGCAGCTTCCACTCCCTCAAAATAGGAACTCACCAGCGGATACTGTGTCTTGTCGGGTGTAAAGGAAATCAATGCGCCTTTCTCCGCATGCAATTCCACATTACTCGCCAATACGATGGGACCGGTTAACCAGTAACCTGCCGGAAAAAGAACGGTACCGCCCCCTTTTTTTGCACAGTCGTCAATGGCAGACTGGATAGATTTCGTATTCAGGGTAATGCCATCCTTAACGGCTCCATAATCCGTTATCGGAAACGTATCTTTTTTGAAATGGGGTTGATACACGATGGGGATTTCAAACTGGTCT
>JAGWTX010000691.1 GCA_028875955.1 Bacteroidota bacterium
CCTTTGGCGCCCATGGCATATGCACACCATCCACCATATTCGGGTTCATATTTCCCGGGATTTTGTTTGAAAGCGTTCCGATCAGCTTCTGATGAGAAATAATAGGTAACGCCGTCTGCATATAATGCCAGGTTCTTATTTCCCTTAACCGCCTTGTGCTGGGTGAAATAAGCCACCGGGTCATATCCCTGGATGGCAATGCCATTCTCCAGATTATAATTTACTTTTCGCAACGATGTTGCATCCTGTGCCATTAAAACGCCGGATGCTACCAGCATAGATACGAGAATGAGTGTGATTCGGTTCATTGAACTGTTTTTAAAGCTTTTGTGAATGATCTTTTCTCTCAAGACGGGCTGATTTCCGTTTCCTTACCGGGATGGGAAAAAAATTATAAAAAGACCGGTTTTTACCCTGATCCCTGAATAGAAACAAACAGGGAATGCTTTCCCGTAAAAAAGCGACGGATAATTAATCCTCTTTTAATACAGTAAGCTGCAATCAGCCACCCGATCTGAGATAGTTTTACAAGGGGGCTTCCCCGGTTGGGGTGTTTTGGAATAGAAAAAACAAACCATGCCACCTATAAAGGAAGGTAAATACCTTAAGAATCAATTGTGATAATTGCCGGGAGATGCGATGTATCTTTGCCCCCCTGCCTTTCCGAACAAGCAATGTATTGCTTCATCATAAGAAAACCGTTTACTTCATTTTGCTGACCGGATCAGTTCCCTCAGCTTTATATTGGATATAGCTTATGAAAAGAAAACTAGAAAATCAGATCGCCATCATTACAGGTGCCAGCAGCGGGATTGGTGCAGGCTGTGCCATAGCCCTGGCAGATGAAGGCGCTACCGTAGTAGTGAATTATCCGGTTCCGGCCGCCAGGGAAATGGCGGATCAGGTAGTGGACAGGATTAAAGCTACCGGCGGAAACGCGATAGCCTACCAATGCGATGTAAGCAAGGAGGCTGAAGTCATTCAGATGTTTGCAGACACCGTCTCTCAATTCGGAACCGTGGATATCCTGATCAACAACGCAGGTTTACAGCGGGATGCAAAATTTACTGAAATGACCCTTGAACAATGGAATTTTGTAATTGGTGTGAATTTAACGGGGCAGTTTCTTTGTGCCAGGGAAGCCATCCGGGTATTCCTGCAAAGGGGTCTGGACCCTGCAAAAAGCAAATCGCTGGGTAAGATCATCTGTATGAGCAGTGTACACGAAGTGATCCCATGGGCAGGCCATGCAAATTATGCTGCCAGCAAGGGTGGTGTCATGCTTTTGATGAAAACCATCGCCCAGGAATATGCGCCGCATAAGATCCGCATCAACAGTATTGCGCCCGGGGCTATTGCCACACCGATCAATCATGATGCCTGGGATACCGCTGAACATTTGCAGGAGCTTTTAAAACTGGTGCCCGAAAAACGGATCGGCCAGGTGGAGGATATTGGCAAAGCGGCAGTATTCCTGGCCAGTGATGATGCCGATTATATCAATGGCACCACCCTTTTTGTGGATGGGGGAATGACCCTTTATCCGGGGTTTGAAGACAACGGATAAACACCTGCAGATACCACTTACATCCATTAATCGATTGCCAATAATTATTCGCCATGAATCCCGAACAAAGCAGAGCAGATCAACCCGCATGGAAAACCTGGGG
>JAGWTX010000069.1 GCA_028875955.1 Bacteroidota bacterium
AAAGAATTTTATCCAGTTTGAGAAACAAGGTATCTGAATCAAACTCACTGTTACAGCCGTTTCCGGTTGCAAGGCTGATGCCGATCGGTACCGGTCCACCGGATATGCTGAAATCACTTCCGTCAGCGGCGATGCTTTTGCAATTGATTTTTTTATTCAGTATCACCACCATTTCCGACCCATCGCAAACAGCATAGGTTTTTATCACGGCAGGTACAACCGGGTTTACAATACTGGCCGTTCCACCCTGCTGTCCGCTTGGGAATGCAAGGGTATATCCGCTTTGGGTAGCGCCGTCAAAATGACTGACCAGCAAGATATAATCATGCCCTGCAATAATATTCGGAAGAGTGCTAAAGGTGGAAACACCCTGGGATGGTGAGGAAGCACATTCAAATTTGTTTTTAGCCGTTGATGAAGTACCGGTGATTCCGGAAGACCCTGACCAGTTTGCAGAAACGATAAGGGAAGGATCTGAATATACATCATCGGGCAGACGGCCGGTGATATCAAATAGCTCCCAGTCATAATCATCTCCCAGATTTTTGGGTGTGATCACAAACCCCAAAGTGCCACTTACATAACAGGTAAATTTATACCAGAAAGGATTTACATCTGTATAGGCTCCGCCGGCAGCAGAACAGGGTGTCGGAATTTTTTTGCCCCCGCATATCGGAACCGAAGACTGTGTAAAGGTATTCGTACCGCAAACAGGAAAGGCTGTAGAAGGGGTTTGCCCCTGGGTTGAGCAGGATTGTGTCCAACCAGTTTTTGTCAGGATCAAGATGAAACAGACCAGCAGAAATGATACAACCCTTTGCATGTTGTAAAAATATTGGATTAGGTCGCTGTTTGTAAAAGGTTTTTACAAATAAATGTTAATAGCGGTTACTTATCTGAAATAATCGGGTAGGAAAGCCAAAGGATCAATCTCGGTTTCTGTTTAGAAAAGGGTTTGCACCCCATGGGCGATTTTAAATTCATGGCCCAGTAACCATTTTTTCCGCCATTTCCCACCCGAATAGCCAACGAGCGAACGGTCACTTCCGATCACCCTGTGACAGGGTACCATGATGGCGATATTATTTTTCCCGTTAGAACTGGCAGCAGCCCGAATCACTTTCGGATCGCCAAGTCTTTTTGCCAGATCCATATAACTGATGGTTTTACCATAAGGGATCTCCATCAATTCACCCCAGACCCGGTTCTGGAACGCTGTACCTTCCTGGTGAACAGGAAGGTCGAATGTTCTTCGCTTGCCATGAAAATATTCGATGAGTTGTTCCGTGCACTGGTGCATGATCTCTGAAATGCCGGGTTCTCCATAGGTCAGCTGATCCTGGTTGTCTACAAAACTGAGCTCACCGATATACTGATCGGTGCCCCCGATTTTTAACAGGCCAATGGGACTCTCATAATATGTGTAATGCAGCTCGCTCATTAACCGATTTTTTGTCCGTTGGTGACTGCTTTATCCGGACGAATTAAAATTACCTGATTATTCTCATCATATACACCCAGAACCAAACATTCACTAAAAAAGTTGGCGATTTGTTTTGGTGGAAAGTTTACTACCGCTATTACCTGGCATCCGATCAGTTCCCCGGGTTGGTAATGGTGGGTGATTTGTGCTGAGGATTGCTTAATGCCCAGTGGCCCGAAATCGATGGTTAATTGATAGGCAGGTTTCTTTGCTTGGGGGAATTCCGTAATTTTAAGGACTGTGCCTGTCCGGATATCTATTTTTTCAAAATCGTCCCAGGTGAGCATAACCGTAAAAACTTTTATCAAATCTAAATGAAATACTTATGAAACGTACAGCAACTGCTATTTGGAATGGTTCCGGTAAGGAAGGCAATGGTACCCTCAGTACCCAAAGCACCGTATTGACGCAAACCCAGTATTCCTATAATTCCCGTTTTGAGAATGGGGTGGGTACCAACCCGGAAGAATTGATCGCCGCCGCCCATGCCGGTTGTTTTACCATGAAACTTTCCTTTGTTCTGGGTGCTGCGGGTTTTACCCCCGAAGTGCTGGAAACCAGTTGTGCGATTTCATTGGAAGCAGGTGTCATCACCCGATCTGAACTGGTGGTGAATGCAAAAGTTCCGGGTATCAGTGCTGAGAAATTCCAGGAATGTGCCGCAGATGCAAAAGCAAACTGCCCGGTAAGTAAGATCCTGCAGATGGATATTACCCTGGAAGCCCATTTGCTGTAATTGTTTTTGTCAGCCGGCCATCGGCTCACTAGAAGCTAACTTATTCAAATTCTCCCTCACTGACAGTGATGGGGGATCCTGTTTCTGTACAATGAATGGGAAGAGGGTCTCCAATGTTTTCTTCAATGGATGGGCCGATTTTTTCGATACATTTTACTGGTCCAGCAGGTCGGCCAGTGCAAGCAGCTCTTTTTGCTTGTATGCATTATGCGGAAGATCAAAACACTTGGCGGTTTCTTCCAGCAGCACCTGTATGATCCTGATATGTGACTGCGGTTTGAAATAGGAGGGGGTAGGCGGAACAGAGATTCTTTTGAAATAATTCTCCACATCCTTGTGCGAGAATGCCTGACCCGTTGTGGCATCTACATAAAAATGGATCTTATCCTGGGGATGCCCAGCATAAGTGGCGGCCTCATAATCGGAATGATAAAATGCGATGATGCATTGCTTGGGGATGTTGATGATTTTGGCATTGATATCCAGCAGGTCGCACATGACCTGGTATAAGATTCCATTGGCCAATGCATTCCCTTTTTTGCTTTCCAGCACTTTATGAATAAAAAATTCATCGGGGTTCTCATAATTGACTTCAACCCCTTTTAGTTTGTAATAGTTGTAGATGATACTGGACATGACATTGGCCTGTTCCAGTGGCGTGAGAAAACTGTTCAGCTCCAGCCAGATATTCCTGCGGATCTTTTCCACATCCTGCAAAACCGGCGTGCTGAGCAAATCGGGATATTGAAATTTTGCCACCAGCAGGGCACCTACCAGGAGATCATGATAGGCACTGTCGCGCCATTCGATCAGATCATGCTCCAAATCGGTAAAATGCAGATGATGTATGATCATTTCGATCCTTTCCTGCACGTCTTCGCTCAGGGTGGTTTCCCATAAATGCTCCAGGTTGGGAATGATATTCTTACCATACGCAACGATCTTTTCCGACACGGTAGAATACACTTCCTCATCGGGGTCATCTATCAGTGTAAACAACGCATTGATCTCTCTGGTTTCCTGCATATTTTTTGATCCAACAGCGGGGTAAAGGGGAACGGTTCCCCATCTATTCACCTTGGTATCAGGATCAAACTAAATTAAATTTTTGTTAGGATGGAAGACTAAGTTATCCCACAGGTGTGGAAATATGGGGATACAAATGAATAATAATATCACTATATATACGTTACGCAGTCAGGGGCTCGCAATATTTTACCGAATTAACACCCATATAAACCCTTATTTTGGTACCTTTGCCTATTATTTATTTTAACGATGCTTATGTCCGAGTTCGTAGTACCCAAATTCCCCGCTGTTCACAAATCACTGCATACAGATCTCAAAAAAAGAGTGCAATCCTATTTTGATGAACGTGGTATTGATGCCACAGGTAATCCCAGACTTTTCACCAAAGCCATCATCATGGTTATCGGCTTTGTACTGGTGTATATTCATTTACTGGTATGGACCCCCGTCTGGTACCTGGCCATTGCAGAATCCGTAGTGCTGGGCGGGCTGGTTGCTGCCATCGGGTTTAATGTTATGCATGATGGAAGCCATGGTAGTTTCAGCACCAACAAGATCATCAACCGAATTGCGGCCTCCTCCATCAGTTTACTGGGCGCCAACCATTTCATGTGGAATATGAAACATAATATGATTCACCACAGTTTCACCAATATTGATGGGGTTGATGATGATATTGAGATCGGGATACTCATGCGTATGGCGCCCACCCAAAAGCGCTACAAAATGCACCGTTTTCAGCATTTCTATTTCTGGTTCCTCTACATGCTATTGTATGTGTTCTGGATCTTCTTCACCGATTACAAAAAATATTTTTCTCAGAAAATCGGGAATGTACCCTTAAAGAAAATGTCACTGGCAGATCATTTCGAATTCTGGGGCGTGAAAGTGTACCATGCTGCCGTTTTTATCCTGATTCCGGTTCTCGCAGTCGGTTGGATCAGCTGGCTGATCGGTTTCCTGACGATGAGCCTGGTAGCCGGTTTTGTTCTGAGTATCGTATTCCAGCTGGCGCATACCGTTGAACATACCGAATTCCCGGTTGCAGATGTTGAGACCCATAAAATGCCCGATGAATTTGCGGCTCACCAGATCAAAACCACCGCCAATTTTGCTACCCGGAATAAACTGGTTAGCTGGCTGGTAGGGGGATTGAATTTTCAGATTGAACACCATTTGTTTCCCAAGGTATCACACGTACATTATCCAGCCATCAGCGAAATCGTTCGTTCGGTTTGCCGTGAATACCAGTTGCAATACATCGAATACCCTACCATGCGGAAAGCCGTTTGGGCGCATGTCCGATTCCTGAGACAGATGGGTAGAAAAGATTAATCAGAAAAGGCATATTGCCTGATCGGTTTGAAAATAAAAAAGGTCAAAAGTGAAATGAGTTACCCATCACTTTTGACCTTTTTAGGTATACCTGAATCGGTGGTGTTTACTTTTTCTTAGCGGCTTTTTTGGTTGCGGTCTTTTTGGCCGTTTTGGTTGCTGTTTTTTTAACAGCTGCTTTTTTTGCCGGTGCTTTTGTCTTTTTGGCAAATGCATTGGGCACCTGTTCCCCGATCATCTTTTTGATGATCTCCAGATCAATCTCAGCCAGATCGGCTGCTTCATATTTGGATCCATCAGCTTTGCGGCCCAGCTTGAGCATTTTTTTCTGGAATCGGATAAAAGGACCCCAGCGGCCATTCTCGATAGAAATTTTTTCTTCAGGCCATTGCCTGATAAAACGATTGGCTTCTTTCTCAATCTTTTTTTCTATCAGTGCATTAATATCGTCCTTTGAAAGGGTATCATAATTATAGGCACGGGGAATATTGATAAACATATCATTCCATTTGATAAAGGGACCAAAACGTCCCTTACCCTTGGTTACCGGCAAAGATTCATAAAAGGCAATGGGCGCATCGGCCTGCTGCTTTTCGTTGATCAGCTGTATCGCTCTTTCCAGCTCCATCTCATGCAGGTCTTCTCCTTTGGGGATGGAAATAAATTGATCCCCCATTTTGATATAGGGGCCAAACCTTCCCAGGTTGACCGTCAATTCCTGTCCCTCATATTCTCCCAGGGTTCTCGGTAGGGAAAACAGTTGCATGGCTTCCTCCATGGAAATGGTTTCAATGCTTTGGGAGGCTTTCAGTTTTGCAAAACGGGGTTTCTCTTCTTCATTGGCGGTATCGCCTATCTGCACCATGGGGCCGTACCGGCCCATTCTCGCAATTACTTTTTTACCGGTTTCCGGATCAATTCCCAACTCCCTTTCCCCCTTGGCCCTTTCTGCATTTTCAAGCGTATGTTCAATGGTTTCGTGGAAAGGTTTGTAAAATCCATCGATCATATGGCTCCAGGAAATCTTACCTGCAGCAATCTGGTCAAACTCCTCTTCGATTTTGGCGGTAAACCCAAAATCCATCACTTTATCGAAATATTGTTTCAGGAAATCGGTCACGACCAATCCCAGGTCTGTCGGGAATAATTTATTTTTTTCCGCACCGGTGATTTCCTGAACGATCTCTTTTTCAATTGCGTTTTTGGCTGTCAGCCGCAGGATGGCAGATTCTCTTTTGATACCTTCCTTTTCCCGCTTCTCAACATAATTTCTTTTTACGATCGTGGAAATGGTGGGTGCATAGGTGGACGGACGTCCGATACCCAGTTCCTCCAGTTTTTTTACCAGGGAGGCTTCTGTATACCTGGCCGCAGGTCTTGTGAATTTTTCAGTAGCGGTCATTTGGGAAAACTGCAATCGCTGCCCGATGGTCAATGGAGGTAACATGCCTTCCGTATTTTCTTCCTCCTCCTCATCCTTTCCTTCCAGGTATACTTTCAGAAAACCATCAAACTTCATCACTTCCCCGGTGGCGGTCAGGTTTTCCTTATTGGTACTGACCAGTATACTGGCGGTTGTTTTTTCAAATGCCGCATCACTCATCTGGGAAGCAATGGTTCTTTTCCAGATCAGTTCATATAATCTGCGCACATCCTCATCTTCCACGGAAGTCTCACTCATATAGGTAGGACGAATGGCTTCGTGCGCTTCCTGTGCGTTCTCATTCTTGTTTTTGAATTTCCGGGGCTGATGATATTCCTTACCATAGGCTTTGGTTACCTGGTTGCGTATATCATCCAGGGCAGTATCACTCAGATTGATACTATCGGTTCGCATATAGGTAATCTTACCGCTTTCATACAGTTTCTGGGCCAACAGCATGGTCTTGCTTACACTATAACCCATTTTACGGGAAGCTTCCTGTTGGAGGGTGGAAGTCGTGAAAGGGGCAGCCGGTGTTCTCTTGGCTGGTTTTATCTGGATATCAGTTACGGTATAATCGGCCCCCTTGCAGGATTCCAGAAAGGCATTGGCATCCTGCTGGCTCTGCATCTTGGCAGGTCCTTCTGCCTTGAAGGTAACCGGTTTCTGATGGATATCTTCAGCGGTAAAATAAGCTTCTATTTTATAACTGCTTTCAGGGATGAAATGATTGATCTCCCTTTCTCTTTCCACAATCAGGCGAACCGCAACACTTTGCACCCTTCCTGCACTCAGACTGCGCTGCATCCCGATCTTACGCCACAAAACCGGACTCAATTCAAAACCCACCAATCTGTCAAGCACCCTCCTGGCTTGTTGGGCATTCACCAGGTCCATATTGATCCTGCGGGGATTATCCACGGCTTTGCGGATGGCAGGTGCGGTAATCTCATGGAAAACAATTCTTTTGGTCGTGGCGGGATCCAGACCCAATACTTCAGCCAGGTGCCAGCTGATGCTCTCTCCTTCACGGTCCTCATCCGATGCCAGCCAGACTTCTCCGGACTTTTTTGCCAGCTGTTTTAGCTCTTTAACGACCCTTTCCTTGTCATCCGGCACTTTATACCGGGGCTGATAATGGTTGTTTACATCAATCCCCATATCATCTTTCTCAAGATCGCGGATATGGCCATAGCAGCTTTTCACCTCGAAATCTTTCCCGAGGATCTTCTCAATGGTTTTGGCCTTTGCAGGTGACTCAACAATCAGTAAATTTTTTGCCATACAGACTATACTTCCGCCTCTTACGGTGCTTTTATCGGGTTTTTCGTTATGCCGGATTGCCAAAAAATCCCTCCGTAAATCCGGGATTTCGTAACAACTTTCCCTGCAATATTAGTTGAAACCGGCAAAACACAAAAAATATCAGGAATTCCCTTCTGCCAGAAAACCGACAATTTCATGACAAATTTTGTCGTCCTTATAGATACGGCTATGCCCCAGTTGTTCCGTTATCAGGAAGCGGACATGGGATAAACCAAGTGACAGTAAGGGTTTCACATCTTCAAACGTACAGATGGGATCCTGTTTGTCGTGAACCCAAAGAATCGGTGCTGACAGGTTTTTCACTACCCGGCTCACCGAAAAATAACTGACCGGCTGTTGGGTCATTTCTGAAATTAACTGTCTGAATGCCAATATTGTCTTGGGATCTGCGGGAATTATCTGAAAAAAATTTGTAATGGCCCTTTCGGTTTCTGTAGCCGGGGCAATGAGAACCAGTTTCCGTTGCAGATTGTTGGTCAGGGATTCAAAAGCCAGCGAAGCCGCCAATCCGCCTAATGAATGACCGATCAGCGCATACAGGGGGCCATACAGGTGTTCAATTTCCAGGATGACCTCTTTATATATATAGGCATTGATTAATCTGCCCTCACTGTTCCCGTGGGCGGGTGCATCAAATGCCAATACTTCAAATCCTTCTTTCCGGAGGGGAAGGATATATTTTTCAAATTTATAGGCGTAACTGCTGAAACCATGGATGATGAGCACTTTCCGGCCGTTCGGATGTTCCGTCTTCCATCGGAAGCCCCGAATGGTCAGGTTATCATACAGGAAGGATAGTTTTTCTGCCTTATGAAAAACCGGTGGTGATTTTCTTTTGGATCTTCCTTTGAAGGGGGTACAGAAAATACGGTAGGCTGTTTCTGCGGCTTTTCTGGAAGAAACCAAACCAATGGTTTTTAATTTGGTTTTATAATACCCGATCATCAGCCTTTGTGTTAATTTCATTCTGCTAATTTTATTTGTATCATGGCTGATCAAGGATCTTTTGCTGACTGCTCATCTGAATTTCATTCAGGTCATATAGATCATCTTAAATCAAAGATATGGAGCTTAGTATCATAGGGGCAGGTAATGTTGCTACCGTATTGGGAAAAGCATTGCAACAAAAAAACCATACCATCCGGGAAGTTTACAGCCGAACAATAACCAGTGCGGCCAGGCTGGCAGATTACCTGGGTGCCAAAGCCCTGACAAATCTTAACCAATTGGATGGTAGATCGGATCTTTATCTGCTGGCAGTTCCGGATGATGTCATTCCCGTACTGGCTGATCAGTTACAGTTGGGGGATCGATTATTGGTTCATACGGCCGGATCCGTTTCACAAACAGTTTTATCAGGGGCGAGTAGCCGGTTTGGGGTTCTCTG
>JAGWTX010000692.1 GCA_028875955.1 Bacteroidota bacterium
TGGGGTGGTGGGGAAATCAATCCCACGCCGGGAGTGGCATGTCTGGTTTTTCCGATCCAGTCGTCCACTTTATGACCCGGTAACTGTCCGCCTTCCCCTGGTTTTGCACCCTGCGCCATTTTTATCTGTAATTCATCCGCTTCGGTCAGGTATAAACTGGTTACACCGAACCTCGCAGATGCTACCTGTTTGATGGCGGATCGCATGGAATCGCCATTGGCCATTCTTTCATACCGGATCTCGTCTTCACCCCCTTCGCCTGTATTGCTTTTTCCGCCGAGACGGTTCATGGCAATCGCTAATGTTGTATGCGCTTCCCAGGAAATGGAGCCGAACGACATGGCACCCGTTGCAAATCTTTTGTAAATATTTTCAGCAGGTTCCACTTCTTCAATCGGGATGGATGGGCGAACCGGTTTGAAACGGAACTGACTTCTGAGCGTACAGGCTTTCTCGCTCTGGTCATTCACCAGTTTCGAATATTTTTTGAAAGTCGCATAATCATTCATTTTGGTTGCATGCTGCAACAGGTGAATGGTTTGCGGATTGAAAAGATGGAATTCCCCTTTTCGCTTCCACTGATAAATGCCGCCGACAGGTAAGCGATCGATGGGTATGTCTTTTTTGCTAAAGGCGAAATAATGTTTGGCCAGGGTTTCTTTGGCGATCTCGTCCAGCCCCATACCCTGTATACGTGAAGTGGCACCTGTGAAATACTGGTCCACAACGGAGCGGTGCAAACCGATGATCTCAAAGATCTGTGCACCCTGGTAAGACTGCAAAGTGGAGATACCCATTTTTGAGAACACTTTGAGCAAACCTTCGTTGACGGCTTTTACATAATTCTTTTTCAGATAATCCACATCCAGGTCGGTCTGCAGTTTATCGTTCAGTTTCATATCACGGATGGAAGACAAGGCGAGATAGGGGTTGATGGCAGTTGCACCAAAAGCCAGCAAACAGGCAAAATGATGTACTTCCCAAACATCTCCCGCTTCAATGATGATACCCACTTGTCCGCGGTACCCCTTTCTGATCAGGTGGTGATGAACCGCAGCGGTAGCCAGTAAAGAGGGGATGGGTGCATGGTCCGAATCAATGGCGCGATCTGTCAGGATAATCACTTCAAAACCGTCTTCAACAGCATCGACTGCATAGCGGCAAAGCCTGTCCAGTCCTGCTTTTAAGGAACCGGGTTTGCCATCCGCCCTGAAATAGGTTTGCAGTGTCTTGGCCTGAAAAATTCCCGTATCGATACTTCTGATTTTTTCAAGCTCATGGTTATTGAGTACCGGATGTTTGAGTGCCACACTATGACAGGCCAGAGGGTCTTCTATCAGTAAGTTGCCATTGCTTCCGGCGAATGTTGCGAGGGACATGACCATTCTTTCCCGGATCGGATCGATGGGCGGGTTGGTCACCTGGGCAAAGAGTTGTTTGAAATAACTGCTCAGGTGCTGTGGCTGTTCACTAAGAATGGCCAGCGGTACATCTGTGCCCATGGAGCCGATCGGTTCTTTCCCGTCAATGGCCATGGGGGCGATGATGGTATCCAGGTCTTCGGTAGAGTATCCGAAAACTTTCTGGTATTTAAAGACCTGGTCATGTTCCAGGTGGGTGAACATGACCCTGGGTTCAGGCAATTCTTCCAGCCGGATTTTAT
>JAGWTX010000693.1 GCA_028875955.1 Bacteroidota bacterium
GGTCATTATCTTTCCGCAATTGCGCAGGCATATGCCAGCACGGGTTATGACAAAGCGCTTCAGGCCAATTTCGCAGAGAAAATGGGGTACATGGTAAACACACTGTATGATTTAGCACACTTGTCCGGTAAAGCAAAAGAATCCGGTGGCAAACAGGTATCTGATCCATCGGCTGTGCCGGTTGGCCCTGGAAAAACAACGTATGATTCGGATCTGAGTGATACGGGGATCCGCAGGGATTACTGGAACTGGGGCAGGGGATTTATCAGCGCGTATCCGCCGGATCAGTTTATCATGCTGGAAAAAGGAGCCAGATACGGTGGCCAGAAAAACCAGGTTTGGGCACCATATTATACGTTGCATAAGATTTTAGCCGGCTTACTGGATGTATATGAAGTGAGCGGAAATAAAAAAGCCCTTGCCATTGCGGAAGGTATGGGTGACTGGGTATTTACCCGTTTGCGCAGGTTGCCAGCGGAAACAAGGATCCGCATGTGGAATACCTATATCGCAGGTGAGTATGGTGGCATGAATGAGGTAATGGCACGTTTGTACCGGGTAACCGGTAAACAGGATTATCTCGCGACTGCAAAATTGTTTGATAACAGCAAAGTGTTTTTTGGGGATACGCTTCATTCGGGCGGACTGGCCAAAAATGTGGACCTGTTCCGGGGATTGCATGCCAATCAGCACATACCTCAAATAGTCGGAAGTATTGAAATGTACCGGGTTTCCCACAATCCGGACTATTACAAAGTGGCTGATAATTTCTGGTACCAGGTTGTCCATAATTATATGTACAGCATAGGAGGGGTGGCCGGTGCCCGTAATCCCAATAACGCGGAATGTTTTATCAGTGAGCCGGGGACCCTGTATGCAAACGGGTTTTCTTCCGGTGGGCAGAATGAAACCTGTGCCACTTACAATATGCTCAAACTGACCAGTGACCTGTTTCAGTTTGATCAGCAGGGGGCATACATGGATTATTATGAGCGGGCTTTGTACAATGATATCCTGGCATCCGTAGCTGAGAAAAGTCCGGCCAATACCTATCATATCCCGCTCAGACCGGGTGCTGAAAAAGAATTCAGCAATCCGGATATGACCGGCTTTACCTGTTGTAATGGTACAGCTTTAGAGAGTAATACCAAACTGCAGAACTCCATATACTTTGCAACAAAGGACAACAAAGCGCTCTATGTAAATCTCTTCATTCCCTCCACCCTGCAATGGAAAGAGCGGCAGGTAACGGTGGAGCAGACAACCCGTTTTCCAAAGGAAGACCAGACGGTTTTGACCATCAGGGGTAGTGGAAATTTTACTATTTTTGTGCGGGTGCCGGGATGGGCCACCGGTGGATTTGTTGTGAAGATCAATGGTAAGGAACAAAAGCTTACCGCCAGTCCGGGCAGTTATCTGAAGATCCGCCGTTTTTGGAAAGATGGCGATAGGATAGCGTTGAGAATGCCATTCCAGTTCCATCTCGACCCGGTGATGGATCAGGAGAACATCGCCAGCCTGTTTTACGGACCGGTATTGTTGGCGGCCCAGGAAACCGGGGCAAGAAAAGACTGGCGAACCATCACCCTGGATGCGGAAGATATCGGCAAGTCCATACAGGGCGATCCCAAACAGTTACATTTCCAAATCGGCGATGCA
>JAGWTX010000070.1 GCA_028875955.1 Bacteroidota bacterium
TGTCATGATACACTACGATTTTATATTTGGTTGATAACCGGGCGCAATCTAATAAGAAAATTGACAAATCAAGAAAGCTTTCCGGTTCCCTTTGAAAATCCGGCTTATTGGAAGAGCGATAAGGCTTTCAGAACGGTTGGGTCCTTCCGGTTGCTGACTTCAAAATACCCTTCCGCCCGCCAGATCTGCCGGGCCATGAGCACTTTTATTCTCTGCAGGATATCCGCCTTCAGAACCGGTGATATGTTTTGTAAGGAAATACGGTCTTTCTCTGCATAGGATACAATACCCCTCCACTCCTTCTCACCGGGATTGAACCGGGCTACCAGGTCAGCGGGGGATTTCAGGCTATCAAAAAATGGCCGGTTCTGCATATAATACCGGTAGACAAATATGCCGATCGTACCCTCAAAATAGAGTTTCACCATTTTGGGATCCATCCGGGTTGTATCAAAGGGTACGAAAATATCCGGTGTGATCCCGCCTCCGCCATATACGATCTTGCCGCCTGGCGTTTTATAGGATTTGCCCGAAGGTTTTGAGGTATCCCCTTTGACCACTTCCCCATCATGGAATCGTTCGGAGAGTTCTTTTTCATATTCTTCCTTACCGTGACTGTAGGATTTCTGGATATTTCTGCCCAGGGGTGAATAATACCTGGCGATGGTTAACCGAACGGCACTTCCGTCTGTCATCTGGAACTGCTGCTGTACCAGCCCCTTCCCAAAGGAGCGGCGTCCGATAATGGTGGCCCGGTCCCAGTCCTGCAAGGCGCCTGCCAGCACTTCACTGGCGGATGCGGTGCCTTCATCTATCAATACATCCAATTTACCTTTCTCAAAAATGCCATCCCTTTTACAATGGTATTCATACCTGGGAACATGTTCCCCTTCTGTATAAACGATGAGTTTGTCGCCGCTCAAAAACTCATCGGCAATATCTGTGGCTTCCTTCATCAGCCCGCCCCCATTACCGCGGAGGTCAAGGATCAGCTGTTTCATACCCTGTTTCTGCAGTTTTTCCATCTGCTGCATGAAATTCTCATAGGTACGTTCGGCAAACTTATTGATACGCAGATAACCCGTTTCTGCATTGATCATATAGGCGGCATCGATCGGTGAAACGGGTATGATTCCCCTGATAATGGTAACCGATAGAATCTGGTTTCCCCGCAACAGTTCCAGCTTTACCCTGGTATCCATCGGTCCGCGTAAGGTCTTCCGCACAGATTCGGAACTGATCGATTTGCCGGTTAAGGAGATGCTATCATTTACCTTTAAAAATTTATCCCCTACCTGAATACCCGCTTTCTCGGAGGGCCCGTTCTCCACCACATGCATCACATTCAGGGTATCATTCAGGATCTGGAATTCTACACCGATCCCCTGAAAATTACCCATAAGCTCCTCATTCACCTCTTTTAGCTGATCAGCCGGTATATAGACAGAATGGGGGTCCAGATGGGATAGCAGTTCATCGGCAACCACCTGGTTGATACTGTCGATAGCAACTTTGTCTACATATTTGCCTTTTACTAATTCAACCAGTTCCTGTAAGGAAGACCTTCTGTTTCCGTTGAAAAACCGGTGTCCGGCTGTTTTATCCTTTAACTGATAGCCAACCGTCATTCCAAATACCATGACCAGGGCAAAAAGAACCGGTAGCCAAATCTGCAATTTTTTACTTCCCATAGTGAGCACTTCAATAAATCAACAATAAAAACCCAAATATCCATATTAATGTTCGAATCAGGCCGAACCATTTGGATAGGCGGGTTCAGGGAGATTTCTGCTTTTTTTTGCAGGTCTTACTCCTTAAAAAACGCAAACTATTGCAATCTTGCCATACATTCGTAATACCATCTTAACAACATGATATGCCAGTAACACTGATTGCGGATAGCGGAGCCACCAAATGTGAATGGGCATTGGTGAAGGGGGGGAAAGCAAGTACTTTTCTTACACAGGGTATCAGTCCTTACTTTCTAACCAGCGACCAAATAACGGCATTACTGGCAAAAGAACTCCTTCCCAAGCTAAAAAAAGCAGCTGTTACCCATATCCATTTTTATGGAACCGGGTTAGCCAATCCTGAAAATGTCAGGATCATCAAAAAAAACTTAAAAGGTTTTTTTCCGAAAGCAAAAATCGAGGTGGAGACCGATATCCTGGCCACCGCAAGGGCTTTGTGCGGAAAGAAAAAAGGGATTGCCTGCGGACTGGGTACCGGAACGATTTCCTGTTATTATGATGGGAAAAAGATTGTAAAAACCAGTCCGGGACTGGGTTATATCCTGGGGGATGAAGGCAGTGGCGCTTATCTGGGCAAAAAGGTCATCCAATATTATCTCTACCAGACTTTTGATGAGGAACTCAAAACCGCTTTTGAAAAAAGGTTCCGGGTTTCTTCGGTAGAAATACTGGACCATGTTTACAAACAACCGTTAGCCAACAGATACCTGGCTTCTTTTGCCATTTTTCTGGCAGAGAACAGGGGACATTACATGATTGAAAACATTATTGAAGACGGGTTGAACGATTTTTTCTTCACCCATTTGTATAAATACAGCGAAAGCTGGACCCTACCCATTCATTTTACCGGCAGTATTGCATTTGGATTTAGGGATGTATTAAAGGACCTTTGCCATTCCTATGAACTTGAATTGGGGAAAGTGATCAAAGCACCGATGAAGGGATTATTAGCGTATCACCGATAAAAAACTGGTATGTCAGCATTTATTAAAGTAACGGAAGAATCGTCTACTTACCGGCATCTCGAAAAGATGACCATTCTGGAAATATTGGAAAACATCAATAAAGAAGACCGAACGGTACCTGATGCCGTAAGCAAAGCCATTCCACAGATTGAAAAACTCGTTTCTGCCATCAGTGACAAAATGCTGGCAGGCGGACGATTATTCTATATAGGTGCCGGTACCAGCGGCAGATTGGGAATTGTGGATGCAAGTGAATGTCCGCCAACCTTTGGAGTACCTTACGGTTTGGTGATTGCTTTGATCGCCGGTGGCGAAAAAGCCATTACGCAGGCGGTCGAGTTTGCCGAAGACAGTACGGAAGACGGATGGATGGATCTGCAGAAACATTTTATCAGCGATAAGGATGTCGTGGTTGGTCTGGCTGCCAGTGGAACAACCCCCTATGTGATCGGCGCCCTGAAAGAATGCAGGAAAAGAGGCATCATCACCGGCAGTATCAGCTGTAACCCCAACTCACCGGTATCGGAAGATGCCGATTTTCCCGTGGAAGTTGTCGTAGGACCGGAATTTGTAACCGGAAGCACCCGGATGAAAAGCGGTACCGCCCAGAAACTGGTACTGAATATGATTTCCACATCCATCATGATCCAACTGGGCAGGGTTGAGGATAATAAAATGGTGAACATGCAGTTAAGCAATGTGAAACTGGTGGACAGGGGGGTGAAGATGGTGATGGACGGACTATCCCTGAACGATTACGAAAAGGCAAAAGACCTTTTGTTAAAACATGGCAGTGTAAAAAAAGCGGTGGAAGCTGCTACTGCCTTATAGGAGCCTGTATGCACGAGATAGAACCCTTTTATAACTGGCGGCACATCTATATAGCGGAAGAGGATCCGCGCTCACCTTTTTTTGGCAGGAAATACAGCGAATTCGAATACTCACAGACTGTTTACAATTACTATATCCATCCGCAATGGGATGATTTCGGCAGCAGGACGCTGTATATGAAAATCATCTATACCGACTATGAACTCAATTTCGCCATTATTGAATTGCTGGGTGAATGGAATGATGCCATTGAGAATGATATCATGGAATTAAAAAGGGAGATATTCGACCTTCTCTATCAACAGGGGATCTACAAATACATACTGATCACCGAAAACGTACTCAATTTTCACAGCAGTGACAAGGAGTATTACCAGGAATGGTATGAGGAAGTGAGCGAAATGAATGGCTGGATCGTTTCCATAAACATGCCGGAAGCCACCCAGCAGGATTTCAGAAAAAAGAAACTCAATTATTTTATCGAGCTGATGACCATTGATGAATGGCGTATCTACAAACCCTATCACCTGTTCCGGAAAATTGACGATGAGTTGATGAAACGGCTGGACTAAGAACGGGCAACTTACTGTTTCATCTTTTATCGTTCGGTCAACGGTTCTCCTCATTCAGCATCTTCTCGATCCTGGTATCCGGTATCAGCCAGATAACCGCAACCAGGGCATACAGGGTGATACTCATCCAACTTTGTACAAATGCCAGCGCAATGGCAAGGGCATAAATAAATACGGAGATTTTCCCCTTGAAATCATTGCCCACGGCTTTGGCCAGTGTGGCATCTTTCCCATGCAAATGAATCAGGCATTGTTCCAGGATATAATAGGCAACACCTGCCATAAAAAGCACCACCCCGAAAAAAGCCGTTGGCAGGGGACTGAAATGATATTCACCCATCCAACGGGAGGTAAAGGGCATCAGTGAAAGCCAGAAAAGAAGATGACTGTTGGCCCACATCACTTTACCATTGATTTTATGGATGGTATGCATCAGGTGGTGATGATTGTTCCAATAGATCCCTATATAGATAAAACTGAGCAGGTAATTCAGTAAAACGGGAAGCAGGGTTTGTGCCGATGCCCAGTCGTCCCCATGCGGCACTTTTATTTCCAAAACCATAATGGTGATCACGATGGCCAGAACACCATCGCTAAAGGCTTCGAGTCTTCCTTTTCCCATAGTTTGTTTTTTTGCATTGTAAGAAATCCGCTGATGTTTTTTTAAACATCATTGGGTCTCATTTGTATTTGAAAATACATATTTTAGCCTACCTTAGTATACAATTCAGACTAAAACAGTTTCCTATGTCATTACCGGTAAACAATAAAAACAGCGGAAAGCCCGGAAGCAAGGGCCCCAAGGGCGGCTTACAGGGTTCAAAATTCATTGCCAAACCCAATGCTGCCAAAGCAATGGGTGGTGGTAAAAAACCAATCAAAACAGGGGGATCCAGGGGTAGCTGATCCTGACGATGGGTTTCCCGTTTACAAAAAAGAAGCCGCAGATTGACAGATGATCTTGAAAGCATCTGTGGATCTGCGGCATTTTATTGGATTTCCTGTGATCCTTACAATAGCCGATCGTTTATGGATAATCCATGTTTCCTAAGATGATCCAGCGCGATATCATATCCTGCATCTGCATGACGGATCACCCCCATTCCCGGATCATTTCGTAATACCCTTTTCAATCTTTGCTCCGCTGCATCGGTTCCATCGGCCACAATCACCATACCTGCATGGATGCTGTACCCCATTCCCACGCCACCTCCGTGATGCAGACTTACCCAACTGGCGCCCCCGGCCGTATTGACCAGGGCATTCAAAACCGGCCAGTCTGCCACGGCATCTGACCCATCCAACATGGCTTCCGTTTCACGATTGGGTGAAGCAACAGAACCCGTATCCAGGTGGTCCCTGCCAATGACAATGGGTGCTTTTACTTTCCCCGATCTGACCAGTTCATTAAACGCAAGACCGGCTTTTTCCCTTTCGCCCTGGCCCAGCCAGCAGATCCTGGCAGGCAAACCCTGAAAGGCGATTCTTTCCCTGGCCATTTTCATCCATCTTTGTAAACTCCTGTTTTCCGGGAACAGTTCCATAATCACCTGATCCGTTACCGCAATATCTGCAGGATCACCACTCAAAGCCACCCACCGGAACGGCCCCTTCCCTTCACAAAAAAGCGGACGGATATATGCCGGCACAAATCCCGGAAAATCAAAGGCGTTTTGTAATCCATGTTCCTGCGCCCTTGCCCTGAGGTTGTTTCCATAATCAAAGGTAACCGCCCCTTTTTGCCGGAGAGCCAGCATCAGTTCCACATGGCGTTTCATACTATCGTAACTAAGCGCGAGATAGGCTTCGGGATCTTTTTCCCGTAACACATTGGCCGCTTCATTTGTCAGGGTGTGAGGCAGATAACCAATCAGGGGATCATGTGCTGACGTCTGATCGGTGAGCACATCCACCACCACATTTCTTTCCAAAATCCTTTCCAGTAAATGCACCGCGTTACAGAGAACGCCGATACTCAGGGCTTCTTTTCTGGATTTGGCAGCCAGCGCGGCATCAATGGCTTCATCAATATCCAGGTATTTGCAATCGAGGTATTTTGTCTCCAGTCTTTTATCAATCCGCCACTCTTCCACTTCTGCTACCAGACAAACCCCATCGCACATGGTAACCGATAAGGGTTGGGCACCACCCATACCCCCCAGTCCGGCAGTGACACAGAGTTTCCCTTTCAAGGTTCCGCCAAAATGTTTATCGGCAACCGCTGCAAAAGTTTCATAAGTGCCCTGTACAATTCCCTGCGAACCTATATAGATCCAACTGCCTGCCGTCATCTGTCCATACATCATCAACCCTTTTTTCTCCAGTTCGTTAAAATGCTCCCAGGTTGCCCATTTGGGTACCAGCTGCGAGTTGGACAACAATACCCTGGGTGCATCGGGATGGGTTCTCAGGATACCCACAGGTTTTCCGCTTTGTATCAGCAGGGTTTCATCCGATTCCAGATCCTTCAAGGCTTTCAGGATCAAATCCAGGCTTTCAAAATTTCTGGCAGCTTTTCCCCTACCTCCATAAACAATCAGGTCATCGGGTCTTTCCGCCACTTCCGGATCCAGGTTATTCAACAACATCCGAAGCGCAGCTTCCTGTATCCAACCCTTACAATTGAGTTTTGTACCGGTAGGCGTCTTGTAGGCGATGGGGTCATACTTACGGATAGTTGTAATCATTGGGCAATCATTTCTTAATATCGTTAAAAGTAAAAATTCAAAAGGCAAAAATTTGTTTTGACTTTTTACTTTTGACTTTTGACTTTTTACTTAATAAACCAAATCCTCATACGCCGCCTGAAGCTCACTATACGCATGGTTATCCCCCGCTTTCTTCGCCTCCGCCATACCTTTTTCATACCATCCGATGGCGAGCTGGGGCTGTTCCAATTTCTCCAGCAGTTTAGCCAGATGATAATAGGATCCGATATAACCGGGTGATTCGGTCAGGATCGCTTCAAACAATTCCCTGGCCCCGGCATCGTTCTCTATCTTGATGTATTCCAATGCCAATGCATGCCGGAGGAAATTATCAGTTGGATTTGCAGCCAGAAATTCTTTGATCTTTGCGATACGATCCATATTTCAAAGGTAAGTACTGTGATGCATAATTCTGGAATCCCTGCCTTGGGCCACGACAAGTGTTGATAAGGGCCCTTATAGCCAATCATTCAGTAACTGGTAAATATTTCTTCCACAAAACTTTGCCTCTCTGAAAACCTTCCTATATTTGCAATTAGTTGTTTATGCAACTAATTAACGGTTAAACAATTGTCTATGAAAATTCTTGTGTGCATCAGCAAAACACCGGATACCACTTCCAAAATTGCCTTCACGGACGGCAATACGAAATTTGACGAAACCGGTGTTCAATGGATCATCAACCCTTATGACGAATGGTATTCGCTGGTCAGGGCGATTGAACTGAAGGAAAAAGACCCTGCCACTACCATCCACCTGGTAACCGTTGGCGCAGCGGATTGTGATCCGATCATCCGTAAGGCCCTGGCCCTGGGAGGTGATGAAGCCTTTCGTGTAAATACCAACAGTACAGACAGTTATTATATCGCAGTCCAGATCGCCTCTGTTGCAAAGAATGGTAGTTATGACCTGGTCTTCACCGGCAAGGAAGCCATCGATTACAACGGGTCTTCCATTGGTGGTATGGTTGCCGAAATGCTGGACATGCCTTATGTTTCCCTGGCTACCACTTTTGATCTGAATGGCAGTACCGCTACCATCACCCGTGAAATCGAAGGAGGTGATGAAGTAAATGAAGTAAGCCTTCCGGTTGTGGTCAGTTGCCAAAAAGGAATGGCAGAACAAAGGATCCCCAATATGCGGGGTATCATGGCTGCCCGTACAAAACCGCTTCAGGTTCTGGAACCCGTTGCCACAGAAACACTGACCCAATTAGTCAATTTCGAACTGCCTCCTGCCAAAGCAGGCGTAAAACTGGTGAGCCCGGATAATGTGGGTGAACTTGTCAGACTATTACATGAAGAAGCCAAAGTGATCTGACCAGGTGAAAACCGAAACCGGGTAATGAATAGGTTACCTGTTTTGATCTTTTCACACAAAGAACTGAATTACCTCATTCAAAATAAAAAACATGTCAGTATTAATATTTGTAGATCAGGCTGAAGGACAGATCCGGAAAGCAGCTTATGAAGTTCTTTCCTATGGTGCGCAGGTTGCCAGACAACTGGGTACTACCGCGGAAGCCCTGGTTCTGGGCACCCTATCCGGTGATCTGTCTGCGCTGGGTAAATATGGTGTTACCAAAGTGCACCAGGTAAACCAGGAATCCTTAAACCATGTGGACACGCAGGTGTATGCACAGGTGATTGCAGATGCGGTTAAGGCAACCAACGCTACCGTTGTTATCTTTTCCCATAACCCAACCGGCAAAGCCGTTGCGGCCCGGGTAGCCGCACGTTTACAAGCGGGTATCGTTGCCGGCGCCTGTGCCCTGCCTGATACCAGTAATGGATTCGTGGTAAAAAAGACCGTTTTTTC
>JAGWTX010000694.1 GCA_028875955.1 Bacteroidota bacterium
GTAATTTTGCAGGATGTCAGAACAGATAATTTTTGAAGATTTGGGCATACGATCCTATAAAGAGGTATGGGACTATCAGGAAAAATTACTAAGGGAGAATACGGATAAGAAAGCGGTTATGAGAATGTCGGCTGACCAAAGTCCTGATACCGCAAAACCCGCCGATACCGTCAATCACCTGCTTTTTGTGGAACATACGCCAGTATATACCCTGGGAAAAAACGGGAAAGAATCACATGTGTTGATCAGTGAAAAGGAAAGAGGGGAAAGGGGGATAGAATATTTCCATATCAACAGGGGCGGGGACATCACTTTTCACGGACCGGAACAATTGGTAGGATATCCTGTGCTGGACCTGGAAAAATTCAAGACAGACCTGGGATGGTATTTACGCAGCCTGGAGGAAGTGATCATTCAGACCCTGGCTGCTTATGGGATACAGGGAGAAAGAAGCCCCGGTGAAACCGGTGTCTGGATAGATCCTGCTGAAAAAGGCCGGGAAAGAAAAATTTGTGCCATGGGCATCAAATGCAGCAGGTGGATCACCATGCATGGGTTTGCCTTTAATGTAAATACGGATCTCACCTATTTTGATCACATCATTCCCTGTGGTATTGAAAACAAACAGGTCACTTCACTGCAAAAAGAACTGGGAAGAGCCGTACCCCTTTCTGAAGTAAAGAACCTGGTGAAAGCCAATTTTGAAAAGGTATTCCAGGCTACCTTGGTGGATCCCGTTTTAATTGCGGGTTAATTGGAATTTGTTTTTCTCCTTCAGTTTGTCGTCTTCATACAATTCAAAATGGAACCAGCCCGCATGCATAAAATCCGTTTTGTCCAGAATCAGTTCCGGCTCATGTACTGATTTGATCCTGAAGATTTCGGTTCCATCCGCTTCAAAGAAAATCACCTGGTAACGGTGTTGTTTGACTTTGGGAAGAAGTATGGTAACATAGCCATTGCTGTTTGTAAACACATAAGGCGAAGGTTTCCAGACATAAACGGGTTTATACACCCGGATCTCCGCCTTGTCAAAACTGGTCAGTAAAAGGGTGTCCTTGGTTTTTGTCCTTATCGAGTCCCCGAATTTCCGGTACTTTCCTGCTGTCATTTCCATTAATAAACTGTCGTTCCGGTAGATCTTGACGGTTTCATCGGATGGTAACCGGTAGCGGCGCAACTGAATATGCCAGGGGTCAATATTGGATAGGGTATCCATGGATCCTTTCTGAATGGAGTCTTTGAATTTTTGGTATGCCTGCTTGCTTAAAGCAAGGGAAGTCAGATCGCTGAAATAAATGATAAAACGCTCTTTGCCGGATCTGGGTCTTTCTGCACGAAGCAGGATACTGTTTTTCCCGATCCTGCTCAGTCCATCATTGGTCTGGTGATTGATGGAATCCCGAAAAGCCTGGTATTCTGATTCGGTGAAGCGATATGCCAATACCTTTTTGATATACAGGCTGATATCTTTTTTGGCATTCAGTGCAGAAGACGGATTCTCCTTATTGACGGTTGGGAGACCTGCCATTTCTCCCGATGGCTTATTTTCTTGCAAGGACAAAGGCACCAATTGCACATACTGGGATTTGGTAAAAAACCAGCTTCCCCCTTTGCGCACATAAAAGATCCGGTAATAATTCCTGACACCTG
>JAGWTX010000695.1 GCA_028875955.1 Bacteroidota bacterium
AGCGTCATCCTTCTGATCAGACCATTGACACCTACAAATGAAGTTAACACTGCACCGCTTAAAACGGTGACTGCATTAATAGAGACCAGTGTGGCCAGCCATTTGCCACCTGTCAGTAAAGCCATGTAACTGAGTAAGGACTGCTGATGCGCAGCAGCATCCGCAACCGGCATCACCGCGATAGCGAGTAAGGCAATACCCGGGTTCAGAATTGAAACGGCGATCCACATATTTCGCAGGGTTTTGGGAAATACCCCCCTTTTTTGTTCTTCCACAAAATTGGCCGAACTCTCGAATCCGGATATACCCAGCATGGCCGCACTAAACCCAAAAAAAAGGGCTTTGGTAATGCTGCCACCCTTTACCGGCAGCGAGAAATTGGTGTCAAATACAGATGTGCCATTTTTAGCGATGAAATAGATGGCTGCACCAATCAGCAGCGCCATGGAAACCATGTGAAAGATAAAAATCAGGAGGGCGACCACCGCACTCTCTGAAATACCCAGTATGTTTAAACAAAGAAACAGGAAGAGCAGACCCAGTGTGGCATAGAATACCGGTAATCCTGCCATGCTTTCCTGAAGATAATGCATGGCTTCACTGGCCGAGATAACAGCTGTGGCCATATAGGACAGGATCGTAAGACAGGCGGCGATGGATGCATTGCTTTTGCTGGTGGTATTCAATAACACATTGTAGGCGCCTCCATTGAGCGGAAGTGCACCCACCACTTCACCATAGATCTTTCTATACAGGAAAAGCACACCTGCCACGAATAACAAGGCGATCCAGGCATACTGACCCGCCATGGCAATCGTAATCGCAGATACATATAAACAGGAAGAAGTTATGTCATTTCCACAAATTGCCGTAGCCAGCCAGGTATTCAGTTTTTTTGTTGAAGTCATTTATTCGGGCTTGATGATATGAATATCGCGTTGTGGGAAAGGGATGCTGATATGGTTTTCCTGAAACGCTTTGAAAATTTTATAACGGAGATCGCTTTTCACCTGTTCAACTGAAAAGATATCATTGGTCCAGAACATGAGATGGAAGAGTAAAGCGTTGTCACCGAAATCACTGAAACGTACAAATGACCGCAGCTTATCGTTATGGATCAGTTCCTTCTGTCTCAGGCTGCAATCAATCAGGATCCTTGTTACCAGATCCACATCACTGCAATAGCTGACACCAATGTTTATCTGGAACCTTCTTTCAAGTGACTGATGGCTCCAGTTGATGAGATTGTCTGTAATGAATTTATGGTTGGGGACGATGATGTTATAGCCATCCCTTGTTAGCAAAACGGAAGTGCGCAAATTGATCTCCCGCACTCTGCCAACTATCTGTTCTACTTCCATGACATCGCCGATTTTCACTTTCCCTTCCAATAACATGAGCAGACCGGAAATGAAATCGCTGAATATGTTCTGTAAACCAAACCCTAGACCCACCAATAATGCAGCTGAGCCGGCAACCAAAATGGTTACATCAAAACCCAAGAGCGTAATGCAAAAGGATATGGACAATACCCAGGTGACATATTTTATAAGCTGGTAAAGCGATACCCTTCTTCCCTTTTCACTGAAGGTAAGCGGTCGTTTTTGGAGAAAGAATTTGCGCAGGAGTGAAAGGAAAACAGTTGCGATA
>JAGWTX010000696.1 GCA_028875955.1 Bacteroidota bacterium
TTCATCAATTTACAATCCCGCACATTCGCTGAAGTCCCCATGAAATTATCCATAAAAAGCTTACCCCATTTTTTCCAGCCGTTCCTGTCATAGGCTTCCACAACAACTTCCTGCAGTTCCTGTATGGCCGGCTTTAATGGCACCGAGATCTTTTCGGGTAACTGGTTGGACTGAAGTGTGACATGATAGGTCTCATAACCGATACAGGAAACCACCAGATCAAACCTGCCATTGGGGAAACGTTTTAATGTGAATTGTCCTTTTTCATCGGTGATGGTTCCGACGGTGGAGTTGTTCAGGTAAACATTGGCGGCTGCAACAGGAAGATGGGTATCTGCAGAAACAACGTTACCCGATAAGGCAAGCTGTGCCCGAACACCCAGGAAAAGGAGTTGGCAAACAAAAAAACAGAAGATCCGTTGTCCCATAGCAATCCCTTAAAAATTTAAGATACCGGAAAGCCCGAACAAAGAAAAACCGCTGATGTAATTTCAGCGGTTTTATCCCAGAGGGCTGACAGGTCCTATAAACCAAACAGACCCTTATTGAGCAATTGCAGTGTTTTTGTTTTGTTCGCACTGGGTACCAGCAATGAAATGTTATGCGGACTGCCACCATAACTCACCATGGTCACAGGCACTTCCCGGATGGCTGTGAAGAGTTTCTGCAAAACATCTTCTGTCCGGGCTATTTCATTTCCGACAATGGAAACGATGGTCTGTTCCTTATCAACATCAACGGTTCCGAAAGGCTCCAGCTCCTTTACGATCTGTGCCAGAAATGTATCGTTATCAATCGTAACCGATACGGCCACTTCAGAAGTGGTGATCATATCTATGGATGTATGGTATTTCTCAAACACTTCAAAAACCTTGCGTAAAAAACCATAGGCCAGCAACATCCGGCTGCTTTTGATCTTGATGGCAATGATACCATCCTTGGCCGCAACGGCTTTGACACCCACACTTCCTGCTTCCTTGGTGATGACCGTGCCCACCGCTTTGGGTTGCATGGTATTCAACAGTTTTACGGGAACGTTTTCCTGCTGTGCCGGCCAGATACAGGTAGGATGCAGGATCTTTGCGCCGAAATATGCCAGCTCCGCTGCTTCATCAAAACTGAGTTGTTTGATGGCAATCGTCTTATCAACGATACGGGGATCATTGTTGTGCATCCCGTCAATATCTGTCCAGATCTCACATACAGATGCTTTTATGGCAGCAGCTACCAGGGAAGCCGTATAATCACTTCCACCGCGTTTCAGGTTATCCACTTCGCCTTTTGCGTTGCGACAGATATAACCCTGTGTGATGAATAATTTCTTATGACTGTTTTGTTGCAACAGCTGACTTAATTTGATCTTGATGCTGCCCAGCTGCGGTTCTTCATTGGCATCAATGGACATGAACTCCAGGGCAGGCAACAACAGATGATCAATTCCCTGCTCTTCAAGATAGGCACTGAAAAGTTTGGTACTCATCAGTTCTCCCTGTGCCAGGATATCCTTGTTCAGGGCTTCACTAAAAGAAATGCGAAGTATGATGTTGAGAAAATCAAAATGCTCCGTCACCAGATCATTCGCTTTTTTTTGAACCGCAGGCGTCTTCAGCAGATCCAGTACAAAATCCCTGTAATGTGCTTCCAGCT
>JAGWTX010000697.1 GCA_028875955.1 Bacteroidota bacterium
CAGATAAAGTATGTACCTGCATTTGAGAATGCCAACCATCCGGAGATTGGTTATTGGTTTATTTCCCCCAATTTATTGGAGAATGACAAATACCTTCCGAATATCGACAGCCTGGCCCAAAAATGCAAGTATACCATGCTGTTCCTAACAGCAAGAGAGGGGGCTAATTTTTACAATTTTTCTCTCATGCATCCGGTCTTTTCGAAACTGGTAAAGGAAGCGCATAAAAAAGGAATGAAAATCGGATTGCAGTTATGGGGGAATTACAAGGATCAGTCAATGGAAGCCTCCCAACGTATGATTGTGGAGACGGAAGTGGTGCTGGATCAAACGGGAAAAGCCAGCAGGGAGATCAAAGCCAGATATGTCCGTTTCCCCGACCGTATGCTGAAAGCCGATCTCTTTAAGGTATATGCTTTCAGGAAGACTGGCGATGGATTTTATGATCCTGCCACTTTACAGGATATCACCAGTCGGTGTACGACTGTATTGCCTAATAAAACCACCGTACAGGTATCGATCAATGGCACGGGTTCCCTGGCGGGATATACTGCCTGCATCATGACACAGGAATACTGCAGCCAGAGCAGTATGTGGGGAGATGTGGAGATCAATGGTTTTGTGGAAGCTATGAAAACCTATAGTGATATACCCTTTGACGGATTTGCCCTGGATGAATACGGGAATAAGTTTGTGGAAAGGATTTTTGATCCCAAAACAAAGGAACCTTTTCGTGGCCGCTGGTATTCAACAGCCATGGCGGAAGCTTATCAAAAACTGAAGGGTGAGTCTCTGGAAAAGGTTCTTTTTGACGGAAGATATGCACCCACGGGGAAACCAGAGATCAGGATCAAAGCCATCAATGAATACATGGAGTTTATGCGGGAAGGGGCTTTGCGTGTGGAAAAAGCGGTGTATGATAAATCAAGGGAAATTTTTGGCGAAAACATATTCAATGGTATTCATGATACCTATCACAACAGCCTGGTGAATGATGAGATCTGGGCCAATGGCATTGCCTGGTGGCGTTCTCCCCGTTTATACGGTCAAACCGATGAAAAAACCTTTACACCCACGCAAATGGGGGTTGCCATGGCACATACGAAAAATGCCATGTATAACCAGTATTATGACGCGGTGTTGTCACCGGTTATCGTAAAAGCACTCAATGACCTTCGTTATGGAATACGAACCCATTATCATGCATTAAATGACAAGCGGCCGCTTCGTTTTGATCTTGAATTTCCGGAAGCGATCGACAGTATCAACAAAATCGAGAACTGTGCCAGACTGCTCAATCAGTTCAATCCATCACTGCCTGATGTAAAACTGCTGGTGATATTTGGAATGGAAGCCTTGTCAAACTGGTACCCCAATACTGCAAACAGGGGTGTCTATGATATCAATGACCAATTGAAAATCGAAGAAAAGGCAGTAGAAATCTGGAAAGCCGGATACCTGAATGCACTTGTTCCATCTGACCTGATTGTAAATCATACGCTTTTTATCAACAAAGAGGGGAAACCTGAAATGAATGGACATGTATTTGATGCGATCCTGTACCTGAATCCGCAATATGCCAGGGAACCTGTTTTGAAATTCCTCGAAACCTACCAGCAACAGGGCGGAAAGCTCATGATTGAGG
>JAGWTX010000071.1 GCA_028875955.1 Bacteroidota bacterium
AGTGACAGCGTGGATTTGTCTTTGTTACAAGCATTGGCAAATGTAGACCGGGTGCTGTCGCTGCAGGCGCATCAATATAAAATCTACACTTCTCAGCCGGACCTGGTGAGAAAACAATTGCTCACACTGGCAGTGGCGCATAACCTGAATGTGGTTTCCTTGCAAACGGAAGGAGACAGCCTGGAACAGGTGTTCAGATCCCTGACTACCAGGAACTGATGGGTCAGCCCTAAGCTGATTCCTGTACAGTCAGTTCCTTTCGTCTACTCCAGAAATAAATGGCAATAACCAGGCAGATAACAGGTAGTACGGCACCAAATTCATCTATATAATATTTTGTGTTTCCGGTATCTGCCGTAAGCGGAGAGAAAATACTTTGGATAAAAAGGTTATGACTGGCATGCAAGAGAACGGCTGTCCAGATACTATTGGACCGGATCCGGAACCAGGTAAATACAAAACTTATGCTTACGACCATAACGGTAAAACAGCTGAGTCCGAACCAGGCGGGTGTGCCGCTGTTATAATCGGCGAACAATAGGATAGGATAATGCCAGAGCGACCAGATGATGCCTACTACCAATGAGGTTTTGACATACCCGTGTTTTTTATACAATTCCGGAACCAGAAAACCCCGCCAGCCAATCTCTTCACCCAGGGCCGAAGCGCATGAACGGGGCAGGCCATAGATTCCCTGTATCAGAAAATACAAAAGAATGGTTACAAGGGCCGGTAAAGAAGTGAATCCAAAAGAAGAAGCTACCTGTTCTACAAAACCTGCATTATAAAATTTACCCCATCCCGTAGCCCAGATAATTCCGTAAGCAGCCAGCGCATATAAGAGGGGTACCAGATAACTCCAGACCTGGTATTTGGTTTTACCCCATTGCCAGCCGAGTGAAGAAAGATCTCTTTTCAGGATTAGTGTGGTACAGATGCCGGCAAGACCCGGGCACCACATCAGGCCTACCACATAATTGCCAAATCCGCTGCCGAGTTTACCTGTGTGGATGATCAGGGTATAAAAAACAGAACTGAAAACGATCAGAAAACCCAGATAGAGTAAAACCGGTTTGCGATGGTTTGAAGAGGTACTATCCATGAGTGGTGGTTTGGTGAACCTCAATATACAAAGCAGGTTTGGTAATTAAAACCGATACTTTTTTGAGGCTTGCTTACAGCAAGGTCCATCCAATCGCTTTGTTTACCGTGGTTCTGACCGCATCGATGGCGGCATTGATGGCGGCTTCTACGGCGAGTATGCCCAATCCTTCAATGGTCAGCAATACGATCCGCATGGCATTCTTTTGGATCTCCACATGCAATTTGGCCTGTTCCAGACTGATTTTTCCTTCCAGCTTTAATTTGGCGATCAGTCTGATGTTCTCAGCAAAAGCATTCATTTCTTTTTCTGCATAGGGGGCGGCTTCTTTCCAGTGACTGGTTAAAGAATCCCTGGCTGCAGTCAGCATATCCTGGATCAATTCGGGAAAATGTATCGGTTTCATAGTGGTATGTTTATCTGTAAAGCAAGCATCATTACCTATTTATTTTCCACCTCTTTTGAGTGCGAGCTGGAGTTTGGTTAACGCGGTAAATGCCGAATTGAATCCGTTTCTAAGGGGGATCAATTCTTCATGGCTGTTAAAACCCAGCTGATGCAGTTTTTCCAGGTCCTGCATCATTTGCTGCAAGGCAGCCACCTGTTTTTGAACAATTTGATTATTGTCAATGGCATCGGTCCGGATCTGCAGGGTATTGAGATCAACACCGGCATCTTCATAGAACGACTTATTTTTTTGATAAGCCGCATTTTCGGTACCCAGATTCCTGTCTATTTTGATAAAAAACCGGGACACTTTTTCCTGAAAGGCGGTAACGGCTTTATCCGTGATCTCATCATAGGAACTGATCAGCCGGACAGATTGACAACTGGATAAACAGAACAGCAGTAAACCCATCGCCAGTCTGTATGATCGGAAGCGGACGGTTAATTTCATGTCAGTTCACGGATAAGGTAGCTGCCAACATACGCAATTGAATCAAGAGCTCATACCGTGAAAACACCCTTTTTTAAATCAGATAGTCAGAAACAGGATAAGTGTGATTGTCATTTATTAGACTGGATTGTCGATTTTGTGGTTATCGGAATCAGGACACCTGTCTGAGAGGATAGGATACTGCAATTGGAAAATGATTTACAAAAGTCATACCTTACCTCTCATGTTTAGCGTTCTGAAAAGCATGTTTATGAAAGCTTCTTTGTTTACACAATGGCGGATTCTTTGTATGATGGTCTTCTTGCCATTATCCGTATTTAGTAATGATGTTACCCGAAAGGAAGATTCATTACAGGTAAGACAGAAAAAATTTGTGATGCTGGGCGGTGAGCCACAGTATGTTGAAATCAATGGGGTATCAAGGGACAACCCGGTATTGCTTTTTTTGCACGGCGGCCCGGGTTGGCCACAGACACCGCATTTGCGCTACTTCAATGCCCCACTCTGGCAACATATGACAGTCGTTGCCTGGGAACAGTCGGGTTGTGGGCAATCGTATATGAATCATCCCGAACCGGAAAAGCTGAGTCTTGACCAGATTGTAAATGACGCGCATGAGTTGACCCAGATCCTGAAAAAACAATTCAATAAGCAAAAAATATATCTGGCCGGGTTTTCCTGGGGAAGTATTCCCGGGTTGCTTTTGGCAGCAAAATACCCGGAAGACTACGCAGCCTATTTTGGTATTACACAGGTATTAGACCTGAATAAGAGTATTGCCGTATCCAGGCAATGGATCAGGAAACAGGCAGCCGCTCAAAAAGATTCCGCTACATTAAATACCCTTGCACAATTAGACAGGGGCGATACAGCGGTCTGCAAACGTCCGCTGGATTGCTTTCTTACCCAATACGGATTGCTGAATAAATACGGGGGTGCATTGTATTCGAAAGAGGGAGAGCAAGCCATTTCAAAAGCGGAAACCTTTTATAGTGACTATCAAAAGTATGACTGGTTTAAGGCATTTTTATATTCAGCCTACCGGTTGGAAAAAGACCTGTTCCATACGGATCTTTCCCATATCACAAAGGTGAATATTCCCGTATACTTTATTATGGGCAGGCATGACTGGAACCTGCCTACTTCCATCACAGTGGACTATGCAAAGCAATTGATCGCCCCTAAAAAAGAATTGATCTGGCTGGAACATTCAGGTCATGAGCCCTCCTCAGAAGAACCCGATCGGTTTAATCAGATCATGATAGAAAGGGTGAAATGATCAGTTTCTGACCGGGTTTCATATACGAACGTTTGTTAACCCTGGAAAATACTGACGCACCGTATTGACGGGTTAACTGAGTAATTGTGTAAATTGCGGCTCCGGCAGCCTGCCGGATCGACAAGCTTAATCATAACCAACCAGTAAATCATCATGAGTTACATTATTGAAGTACATGCCAGACAGATTTTAGACAGCCGTGGAAATCCTACCGTTGAAGTAGATGTTATTACAGACGATGGCGCTTTGGGCCGCGCAGCCGTTCCGAGTGGTGCGAGCACCGGTATCCACGAAGCAGCTGAATTGCGTGATAACGACAAAAAGAAATATGCAGGCAAAGGCGTTTTAAAAGCCGTTAAAAACGTAAACGATATCATTTCCGAAGCCATTGTCGGATTCGATGTGGCACAACAGGCTGCCATTGATGAAGCGATGATTGCGCTGGATGGCACACCGAATAAAACCAAACTCGGCGCCAATGCCATCCTTGCTGTAAGTATGGCGGTGGCAAAAGCAGCAGCTGAAGAAGCCGCCCTGCCTTTGTTCCGTTACATAGGTGGCACCAATGCCAAAACACTTCCCATGCCCATGATGAATATCCTCAATGGAGGAGCGCATGCGGATAATAAGATCGATTTCCAGGAATTTATGATCATGCCAGTAGGCGCGCCCTCTTTTAGTGAAGGGTTGCGTTGGGGCGTGGAAATTTTTCATGTACTGAAAAGCGTTCTGAAGAAAAAAGGCTTTAGTACGAATGTGGGTGATGAAGGCGGTTTTGCTCCCAATATCCAGAGCAATGAAGAAGCCATAGAAACCGTACTGGAAGCCATTTCTGCGGCAGGCTATAAAACCGGCTCACAGATCGTGATCGCCATGGATGCCGCCAACAGTGAATTATGGGATGCCAAGAAGAAAAAATATGTTTTCCATAAGAGCAGCGGTAAAGTAGTGAGCAGCGATGAACTGGTAAAATTCTGGGAGAAATGGGTGAAACAATACCCCATTGCTTCCATCGAAGATGGCATGGCAGAAGACGACTGGAATGGCTGGAAAGCCCTTACACAGGCAGTGGGCACCAAATGCCAGCTGGTGGGGGATGACCTGTTTGTAACCAATGTAAACCGTTTACAAACCGGTATCGATAAAGGTATTGCCAATGCATTGCTGGTAAAAGTGAACCAGATCGGAACACTTACCGAAACCATCAATGCCGTTACACTGGCACAGCACAACGGTTACAATACCATTATGAGCCACAGAAGCGGTGAAACGGAAGATACCACGATTGCTGACTTGGCAGTTGCATTGAACTGCGGACAGATCAAAACAGGTTCCGCTTCCCGTACCGACCGGATCGCCAAATACAACCAACTGATCCGTATTGAAGAAATGCTGGGCAGTACAGGGGTATATCCAAAAGGAAAAATCAAGTTCGGCTCAAAATAATCCGGGTTCCTGAGAACCTGGTTGCCTGGTAAAAGGTCAGAAGTGAATCCGATCGATTCATTTCTGACCTTTCCCATTTCCATAGCCAACTCTTTCAACCGGATTACCAGGTTCTTAACACCTGTTGATTAGTTGCCGGATGCTCTTATTTACTTATTTGCTAATTTTATTTAGCAAAAGCCGATATTTTAATAGTTGTCTGAATGAAAAGAATAACCCAAATACTCACTAATAAGTACCTGGTTGCTACCCTGTTTTTTATTGTGTGGATGTTATTTTTTGATCAGCGCGATTATTTTCAGGTTCGGGAACGCCAGCAAGACCTCAAAAAACTGGAAGCAAAAAAACAGTATTACGAAAATGAGATAGCGCGTACAAAGCAGGAGCTGCTTGACTTACAGAACAATCCGGCCGCGCTGGAAAAGTTTGCGCGCGAACATTACCTGATGAAAAAGGATGGAGAAGATATCTACCTCATAGAAGATTCTACCGGGTCCAAAAAATAATTCCTTCCCAAAATCGTTGCCCCCAATCTGCTGATTTTCTCTTCAGCGCTAACAATATTCAGTCCCTGTCTCCGTTTTATACAAGCGCTATATCCTCGGAAAAAAGTTGATAGGCAGTGTTATGAAAAAATTCAAGGAAGAGGATCTGATCCTGTATCTATACAATGAATGTCCGCCCAAAATCAGCGCCGCCATCAACGCGGCCCTGGCCGAAGAAGACCTGGAACTCAAAGACCGTCTGCAGGTTTTGCGGCGCACCATCAAACAGCTCGACAAGCTCAAACTGAGTTCTCCCTCAAAATCTTCCATCCAGGCCATCCTCAAACATGCATCGGCCCAAACGGGCAGGAAATAACCAACTCCCGGATCCAAAAAAGATAGGAGAATAATCAGGGTTTCTGTCCGGATTTCTAACCCATATCGGTATTTTTAACAGTGAGCAGGACAAGTATCCTGATTGTTTCAACTCATGCCGGCAAGCGCTATCTTTACCGGCGCTTGATAACAGAATTTTAAACCTTCCAATCATATCAGATGAAAAAACAATTCCTTCTCAGTATGCTGTCAGGTCTGCTTTTCCTGAATGCCTTTTCGCAATCCCATGGGAAAGTGATCGAAACCCTTACCATCCAAAGTGCCATTCTGCACAAACCGGTACATTATACCCTATATCTGCCGGCAGATTATGAAAGTTCCAGCAGAACCTATCCGGTAGTTTATCTCCTGCATGGGTATACGGATGACAATACCGGCTGGTTACAGTTTGGTGAGATCAACCGTTATGCCGATAAAGCCATCGAGGAAGGAACCATTCCCCCGATGATCATTGTCATGCCGAATGCGGATTCCAGCTGGTATATCAATTCCTATGATGGCAAGGAAAATTATGAGGACTTCTTTTTTAAAGAATTCATGCCTACCGTTGAAAAAAATTACAGGATCAAGGCGGATAAAAGGTATCGTGCCGTGGCAGGGTTATCCATGGGTGGTTATGGTACCCTGATCTATGCGCTGAAACATCCGGAGCTTTTTGCCGCAGCTGCACCCCTCAGTGCCGCTGTACTGGATGATGATGCCATCAAAAATTCTCCGGAACAGAGCTGGGCCAATACCTTCGGGCAATTGTATGGCCGAGGCCTGAAAGGGGAGGACCGGTTGAATAAAAGCTGGTATGATAACTCGGTTCTGAAACTGGTTGCCGAAAAATCCGCCGATGAGATGAAGAAGGTCCGTTACTGGATCGATTGTGGTGATGATGATTTTCTGACAAAGGGGAACTGCGAATTGCATATTGCGCTTACTGAGAAAAGGGTACCCCATGAATTCCGTGTTCGGGATGGAGCCCATACCTGGACCTACTGGCGTACCGGTATTGTAAATGCTTTGAATTTTATCGGAGATAGTTTCCGGCAGAAATAATCCTGGTAACCGGATGTAACGATTTTGAAAAAAACAGTTGCATCCGGTTGTTTTCTTTCGCTACAAGCCTTTTTGCTACATGACCAAAAAACAACGTTACGAAGCCGTACTCGGCTATTTTCAGCAAGCCATTCCCGAAGCCGAAACAGAGTTGTTATATGATAGTCCCTTTCAGTTACTCGTAGCCGTAATACTTTCCGCGCAGTGTACGGATAAGCGGGTAAACCTGACCACACCCCATATTTTTGCCCGTTATCCCAATCCGCAAACCCTTGCCAATGCTACGTTTGATGATCTTTTTCCCTTGATCAGGAGTATCTCTTATCCCAATAACAAAACCCGGCACCTGATCGGAATGGCCAATATGCTGGTCAACAAATTTGATGGTGAAGTGCCCATGACAGTAGAGGAACTGGTTCTCTTACCCGGCGTCGGAAGGAAGACCGCCAATGTGATCACCAGCGTAGTTGATCAGCAACCGAATATGGCCGTAGACACACATGTATTCAGGGTAAGTAAACGGCTGGGTCTGGTTTCTGCCAAAGCCAGCACACCCCTGGCAGTGGAGAAGGAACTCATCAAACATATCCCGAAAGAATGGGTACACAAAGCCCATCACTGGTTGATTCTTCACGGGAGATATGTTTGTCTGGCTCGTAACCCGAAATGCGAAGCCTGTGGATTACAGGAAATCTGCCCATATTACCAGCAGTCTGCCCGCGGGAAAAAACAAAACAAAAAATAACGATCGATATAGGTTCCGCTATTTCTTCCCACTCACTAACCGGTAGGAATCATCAATACATTGCAGGATCAGCTGTTTGGATAAACTGCCATCCACCACCACCGTGTTCCAATGTTTTTTATTCATGTGGTAACCCGGTAAAATATGTTCAGGATAGGCTTCGCGCAGTTCTAGGGCCTTATCCGGATCGCATTTTACATTGAATTGCAGGGGATGATTATCCAGACCGGCCAATAAAAAAATCTTCCCCTTCACTTTGAACACCAGCGTATCCGGACCGAATGGAAGCGACTCCTCCGTATCCGCTTTTTGGAGACAATAGGTTTGTATCTGTTCGATATCCATAAAATGAAATTGCCTGAGACAGGCTGTCAAAAATAAAAAAAGGGAATATTTTATTACACATAAAATATTCCCTTCTGTAATGTATCAACAAACTACAACATCTTCTTGATGACATCCACCAGTTCGCCCTTGGTTATGGGGATACCCATGATCTTATTATAGGCTTTGGCATCAACCATATACTGGTCGCGGATGATCTTTACCAACTGACCGTTATTGATTTCAGGTATCAGCACCTGTTCGAAATTCTTGATGATCTCTCCCAGGTTCTTTGGGAAGGGGCGCAGGTAACGGATATGCGCATGACTTACCGCATGTCCTTCCGCCTGCAACTGCAATACGGCACTTTTGATCGCACCATAGGTAGATCCCCAGCCCAATACCAATACTTTCCCCTTATCAGGACCACTATCGATCCTTTGTAGCGGGATATAGTCTGCGATCATGTCCACTTTGGCCTGACGGATATTCACCATGTGCTGGTGGTTCTCGGGTTCATAGTTGATATTTCCCGTAACATCCTGTTTTTCCAGTCCGCCAATCCTGTGTTCCAGACCGGCAGTACCGGGGATTGCCCAGGGGCGGGTAAGTTTTTCATCCCGCTTATAGGGCATGTATTTGGGTTCGTCACTGTCCAGTTTTTCTTTGAACTTTACAGTGATCGGCTGAAGCTCATCCGATTTTGGAAATTTCCAGGGTTCGGCACCATTGGCAATATATCCATCGCTTAAAATGATCACCGGTGTCATATGCTGAACGGCAATCCGAACGGCTTCATAGGCTGCATCAAAACAATCACTGGGTGTAGAGGAGGCTACGATGGGCATGGGACATTCGCC
>JAGWTX010000698.1 GCA_028875955.1 Bacteroidota bacterium
CATTCCGGCTGACGTAATAGGTAGGTCAATCAGCCATTTTCCGCTAGCGCAAGGAACAGGTTTTCAAAAGGACACGGTCAGAACCTGTGCATCTCCATTTAAGGTTTATCTTGTATGATCCAAAGACAAAAACAAAGCCCAATGACAAAGATAAATGGCAGATCCTTGCAAACAGTTAGAGGCATTGTTTTTGGTGCCTTGTTGTTAGGTATGCTTGTTTCCATGGCCTGTTCACAGGAAACATCATTCAACCAGCGTGCGGAAAAACTGGGACTGAAATTCATTACTGATGTACCGATGACTGGAGGAGCCACAAGGTTTGATTATCAAAGTGTCAATGAGGTTAATCGACGACTCTATATTGCCCATATGGGTTCCGACAGGGTTTCTGTTTTTGATATGGATGCAGGAAAGGTAATTCAGGATATTCCTGATATGCCCGATGTACATGGTGTGTTGGCCGTTCCTGGGCTGCACCGGGTCTATGCTTCCACTACCGGGAAAAATGAAGTGGCTGTCATTGATGAAAATACATTACAAAAGGTCGCTTCTGTACAAGCAGGTGATTATCCGGACGGGTTGGCTTATGCTCCCGTTCAGAAAAGGGTATTTGTGTCTGATGAACACGGGAAAACTGTCTCAGTGATGGATGCGGTAAACAATCAATTTCTCAAAAAAATTGCAATAGGGGGGGAAGTCGGCAATACACATTACGATTCCGTTTCAGGATGGATTATTACCGCTGATCAAACCAACAATCAATTGGTGGCTATCGATCCGGGTAGGTTGACAATCATCAAACGCTACAACCTTCCTGGTTGCAGGGGAGCTCATGGATTTTACATCGATACGCAAACCCACTATGCGTTAATTACCGGTGAAGACAATGCCTCTTTTGTTGCATTAGATTTGACATCCGGAGTAACGGTTGCAAAGGACCAGGTAGGCCGGGATCCCGATGTTCTGGCATTTGATATCCAAAAACACCTGCTATTCGTTTCTTCCGAAAGCGGAAATGTTTCTGTATTTAAGGTAGAACCAAACAATGTCAGGAAAATAAGCCAGTCCTTTTTTTATGCCGGTGCACACACCATAAGCATCGATCAGAAGAAACACCTGCTTTTTTTTCCATTGAAAAATGTGGCGGGTAAACCTGTTTTGCGGGTAATGCAGATACGGTAAGTTAACAAAATACACCCGGCAAAGGTTTTGTGCCAGCGGAGGGTTGAATATGGCCAATCTGCAGAAGAGATTCCTATTTGTCCCTATGACGGCTGCCCGGAATTTGAATGGACTGGATACAATTCCGGTAGGTCCGAAAAATATATTTGCAAAAGCCCATACCTGTTAGGCGATGGTTTTGTAAATTGGCTCAAGCGGATCGGGTCTGTAGTGTCCAGGCTAGCGGGAGGAACTGCCCTGCTTTCTTTCAAAAAGCCTGAATGCATGGATACTACTGGCTATCTCAGCAAACCACTTTGGTAAATGAATCAATGAAAGCAATGTCGGACAATAATGCGGAGGAGCCTTCAGAAAAGGAAGTAAATACCCAAACCGGGAATCCGCCGGCTGGCATTGAACCCGCTGACACCGGGAACCCTACCCCAAATCATGAACCTGACCATATGGAAGTACATGCACA
>JAGWTX010000699.1 GCA_028875955.1 Bacteroidota bacterium
CATCCCGCACTAAAAGCCGTAAGTCCGCAGGCTCCGGTTACGGACAGGTTTTTTGGAGATGATGATCACCACAATGGGGTATTGATGCTGCAGGATGCTTTTGATTTCCATGTAGCCTGGGGTTTTGCGGCTCCGAGCCAGCCTCCTTCCACAAAGGCACCGCATCCATTCAGGATCACATCCCAGGACAGCTATGACTATTATTTAAAAATGGGGGCCTTACCCAATTTCACAAAATTGGGTGGCGACAGTATCCAGTTCTGGAGCGACATGATGGATCATCCGAACCTGGATAAATGGTGGAAAGTCCGTGATGCCCGGAGCGGTATCAAAAATGTAAAACCAGCCATGCTGGTTACCGGTGGTTTGTTTGATGCAGAAGATGGTTATGGCGCCTGGCATACCTATGAGGCCTTGGTAAAACAAAGTCCCGGAACCGTAAGCAAATTGATCGTGGGTCCCTGGTACCATGGACAGTGGGCGGGTAATGTGGCAACCAGACTGGGCAATATTGAATTCGGTAGCAATACAGCAGCCTATTACCAGAATCTGGAACTATCCTTCTTTGATCATTACCTGAAAGGAAAGGGGGAAGATAATCTTAGTAAAGCCACGATCTTTTTCTCCGGCGAAAACCAGTGGCATAGTTTTGATGAATGGCCACTCCGTAATATCCATTACACACCAGTTTATCTGGCGGCGAATGGCGCATTGTCATTCAAACAGCAGCAGACATTCGCACCCTCATTCGATACCTATGTCAGCGATCCCAACAAACCCGTTCCTTATGCAGAAGCCATTGGCGCAAACCGCACCCGTGAATACATGGTCGATGATCAGCGCTTTGCTGCCCGGCGGACAGATGTGCTGACCTACAGCACGGGCCCGCTGGACAAAGACATCTCCCTCGCCGGTCCTGTGGTTGCCGATCTGGTGGTCTCCTTAAGCAGTACCGATGCTGATTTTATTGTAAAACTGATTGATGTGTTGCCTGATGAAACGCCTGTCAATCCCAATACCCATTACCCGATGGGTGGCTACCAGATGCTTGTAAGAGCCGAAACCATGCGGGGTAAGTTCCGTAACAGTTTTGAAAAACCGGAACCCTTTGTACCAGGCAAACCCACACAGGTAAAATACACGATGCCGGATGTGGCCCATACATTCAAAAAAGGGCACAAAATCATGGTGCAGGTGCAAAGCACCTGGTTCCCGCTCACTGACAGAAACCCGCAGCAATTTCTGGACATCAATAAAGCCAGGGACAGCGACTTTATCAGGGAAACCATCAAAGTGTACCACAACCGTTCAAAGATTGTGCTGCCTGTGATGGGCAATTAAACAGAAGATTTCCTATTGACAATGCGTTTTTTGCCGCCGCAGAAAAGGAAGCTATCTGCTAAGAATTGCAAAATAGTATTCGTTCCCAGTCTGTATAGAGGATTACAGCCTTTTGCTTTACAGTGTGAAAATTGAATCCAACGATATAAAATGTTTTCCGGCAGAGAGGACTTTGGGTGCTTTTGCCATTTTCTGCGCAAGTACCAGCGTAGGCATCGGCCGGTAATGACTGAATAATCCCAATTGATTCAAGCCTTTTAGCACAACGGCACTTATCTTTTCACCAACACGATCG
>JAGWTX010000072.1 GCA_028875955.1 Bacteroidota bacterium
GTCTTACCGGAAACCTCGTTGATGTCTGGAAGAAAGCAATTTACCCCGCCCGGATTGATGTGGCAAATGGGATCATCGTATCCATCACGGAAATCGGTGATGAGTTGGCTGTAATCGGTCAATATATTCTGCCGGGCTTTGTAGACAGTCATGTGCACATTGAAAGCAGTATGCTGATACCCAGTGAATTTGCCCGGATGGCGGTGGTTCATGGCACCGTGGGTACCGTAAGTGATCCGCATGAGATTGCCAATGTATGTGGTTTGGAAGGCGTGAATTTTATGATCGACAATGGCAAACAGGTTCCTTTTAAATTCAATTTCGGTGCCCCCAGTTGTGTACCGGCCACTTCGTTTGAAACAGCCGGAGCAGTGCTCGACAGCCGGGATGTAACTGCCCTGCTGGCCCGTAAAGAGATCTTATACCTGAGTGAAATGATGAATTTCCCCGGTGTGCTGCACAAGGATCCGGAAGTCATGAAAAAGATAGCGGCTGCCCATGCTGCCCGAAAACCCATTGATGGTCATGCACCCGGACTCAGGAGTGAGGATGCCAGAAATTATATCGAAGCAGGCATCTCAACGGATCATGAATGTTTTACGGCTGCTGAAGCACTGGAAAAACTGGAGCATGGCATGAAGATCCTGATCAGGGAAGGCAGCGCCGCTAAAAATTTTGAAGCACTGATCGAATTACTGGAAGACCATCCATCGATGATGATGTTTTGCAGTGATGACAAACATCCGGACAGCCTGGAAGCCGGGCATATCAACCAGCTTTGCGCCAGGGCAATTGCCAGGGGTATCGATCTGTTCAGTGTATTACGTGCTGCATCCGTGAATCCTGTGCTGCATTACCAGTTACCCATCGGTTTATTGCGTGCAGGCGATCCCGCCGATTTTATCATAGCAGAAGATCTGGTAAGTTTTTCCATCCTGGAAACCTATATCGATGGCCAGAAAGTGGCGGAGAAAGGCCGTTCTCTGATACAAGCAGTCGACTGTCGGCCGATCAATCATTTTGATTGCACACCGGTTTCTGAAGCCGATCTTGCCCTGCCTGTTTCCGATTATCCTGCCGTGGATGGAAAGATTCCGGTAATAGAAGCCCTGGACGGGCAACTGATTACCAACCGGCTGGATTTGAATGGCAGGGAGGAAAATGGTTATTGGGTAAGTGATCCAGAACAGGATATGCTAAAAATGGTGGTGGTCAATCGTTACAAAAAGGCACCGGTAGCCAAGTGTTTTATCAAAAACTTTGGTTTCCGGTCAGGTGCGATTGCCTCAACAGTGGCGCATGACTCACATAATATTGTGGCGGTAGGGGTGGATGATGCCAGTCTTGCCAAAGCCATCAACCTGGTGATTGATGAAAAAGGGGGTGTGAGTTGTGTAACCGACACTGAAAACAAAGTTCTCGGTCTGCCTGTGGCCGGATTGATGAGTGCAGATGACGGATATAAGGTAGCGGCTGCCTATACGCAGATCGATGCCATGGCCAAATCGCTGGGTTCCGCACTGAGTGCGCCTTTCATGACCCTGAGTTTTATGGCCTTACTGGTGATTCCGAATCTGAAACTGAGTGACAGGGGTCTGTTTGCAGGTGATCGTTTTTCCTTTGTTTTCCCGGAAAGAAATGAACAGTAAACATCCCTGATTTATTGCGTACTGCTGGCTTTTGCTTTTGTCACAGAAACAAAAACACTATCGGTTCCTTTGGGCGCAAAATATTTGGTTTTGAATTTGACCGTTTTACCGGGACCGATGTTTTCATACACGGTTTCCAGACCTTCATCCAGCTTGACGGCTGTTTTACTGTAAAAGGACAATTTCAATTCCACATCCTTAAACCAGGCAATCGTGGCCGTATTGGTAATCGTGCCGAGAACAACGGTCTGGCCTATGAGGTTTTTTCTTTTATGGCTACTGACTTTCAGAAAACTAGCCGGACTTTTCTGTTCCTTTTCCGCCAAAGTTTCTTTTACTTTTTCATAGGTTTCTGTATCAAATTTTTTATCTTTCTTTTCATTTTTACAGGCCATAAAGGCCATCATCAATAAAAGCAGTAAACCTGATCTTTTCATGCCGGGTAATTTGGAGGAAAGTTCGCAATATTTCGGGAGATAATCCGGATATCCCGAAAGATCTGTATTCCGGCCCCGGGTAAGCAAAAATGGTTTTTACAAATTTGGGACCGGGGTACCGGTTGACGTATTTTTTAAAAGGATCAGCCCCAACGGTTTTCGAAACATAAATTTTCCATTCCAAACGATAGCCTTTAGTTTTGGGCATTGTTTCAACACAATTACAGCATCCCATGGTAGTGAATTTAAGCAGTGAGCATAGCCTGGTAAGTAACTGGATATCTGAGATCAGAGATACATCCATTCAGAACGATCGCCTGCGTTTCAGAAGAAACCTGGAAAGGATCGGTGAAATCGCTGCCTATGAGATCAGCAAACAGCTTCCCTGGAAAACCGTAGAAACACCTACACCGCTGGGCATCCATGAAAGTAAGGTTTTGGAATCACAGCCGGTACTGGCAACAATACTCAGGGCCGGACTTCCCCTGCATAACGGAATGCTGAATTATTTCGATAAAGCAGACAATGCCTTTATCTCCGCCTACCGGAAACACCATCGCGATGGCAGTTTTGAGATCAGCCTGGAATACATGAGTTCGCCTGCGCTGGATGACCGGATCGTTATCATCAGCGACCCCATGCTGGCTACCGGCGCTTCTATTGTGAAAACCATCCAATACATGAAGGATGAAGGCACACCCAGGGAAATCCATGTGGTGGTGGCCATCGCCTGTACGGTTGGAATCGAATACATCATTCGCGAATGTGGTGATACGATCAAAATCTGGTGTGGTGATATCGATGATGAACTGACGGCCAAAGGGTATATCGTTCCTGGTTTGGGTGATGCCGGTGATCTGGCATTTGGCATCAAAATACAGTCCTGAAGATACATCGCATTGTACTTTCATGAATCGTTAATGCAGGCATAATATTCGAATACCCCCCTCTCAGGTCCGACGGTTTCTCTTATATTCGTTACTGTTGTTACTATGCGAAAACAAATTCTATTCTGCTTATTGTTGTTCCAGCTGGGATCCGTCCTGGCGCAGGATCCTCATTTTTCGCAGTTTTTCTCTTCTCCCCTTACCTTGAACCCGGCATTTACCGGAAAATTTTACGGCACATATCGCATCGCGGGAAATTATCGTAACCAATGGCCATCCATCAACAACGCTTTTACCACGGCTACCGCCTCTGCAGATTTCCATCTTCTGACCAATAAGATCCCGGATAATGACATGTTTGGTATTGGTTTCATGGGTTACAGCGATAACAGCGCCAATGGTGCCGTGAAATTCAATTATGGCTCCGTCTCAGCTGCTTATCATAAGGGGCTGGATGAAGATGGGAACAATTCCCTGGGTGCAGGATTTCAGATCACTTACGCCAATATGCTCATCAATACCAGCAATCTGACTTTTGAAGACCAGCTGACCAGTGCTGGTTTTACCGGAGTTACATCGGAAGTGTTTAACAATGCCACATTAAAAACAAGTTATGTGGATGTGAATGCCGGATTTCTCTACAGTGGCAGTTCGAATGAACGGAACAATTTTTATTTTGGGGTGAGCATGTACCATATCAATCGGCCCAAACAATCTTTTACGGGTGCGGACTATGTATTAAATCCGCGAACAACCATTCATGGCGGTGGTTATTTCCCCCTGGGCACCAATACCACACTGCACCTGAGTGGTATGCAGATGTTTTATGGAGGCGCATCCGAAACATTGTTAGGCGGTGCCTTGCAACTTACCGCCAATCCGGAATTACCCAAACCCACCAGTCTTTATTTTGGCAGCTGGGTTAGATTGAATGATGCGATCATTCCGTATGTAGGTTTGGAATTTGATGATTTTCGTTTTGGACTGACCTATGATTACAATTCCTCTTCTTTGAAAACCGCTTCCCAGAATCGCGGCGGTATAGAATTATCTCTCATTTATATTTTCAGACCTTCCACAGATCATCCGGTGAATTGCCCTAAGTTCTGACAGGCAACCATTGACCGCTATACCAACTGATTTATCCTCTTCTTCCCGCTCAACCAGGGATTGTTTTTGATGATAAACCGATAAGGTCTTGCGGCATCTTCCCCTGCATAATCCACTCCGATACGGGGTGTGATGCCGATGGCCGATTCCGATGTCCTGAACCCGTCATCTGCGATAAACAATTCCTTTCCCTGCAGACTGATCCCCGAATGTTTTTTGTGGATCCCGAGGGCTCTGGAGAGATTTCCGGGGCCTCTTGTCAGACTATGGTCCACTGCAGGTTTCTGCAAACGATGCAACATGGTATCCATCCCAACCAGGGGTTCCAGCGCACGGATCAGAACGGCAGCGGGCATCTCTTTTTCACCCGTAACCACATTGAACAACTGGTGTATCCCGTAACACAGGTACACATACGCAACCCCACCCTCTTCAAACATCACTTCTGTCCGGGCAGTCCGCCGGCCCTGATAGGCATGGGAAGCTTTGTCATTTTTTCCATGATAAGCTTCGGTTTCAATGATACGTCCTGCGGTGAGCACACCGTCTATATTGCTTATCAATACTTTACCCAATAATTGCTTAGCGATCAGGGGTGTATTGCTCCGGCGATAAAAATCTTCGGGCAATTTATCTGATTCCCAAAGCGTTATAGCATTCATACCCATAAAATTAACGAATGTGGTAGCTTTGCCCAGCTAAAATCCCCCCATGCTCAAAGAAATCATTATCGCCATTCAGGCCTATTTTGAGGCACACAGGTTTATTCAGAAACATAAACTGTGGAAATGGATCTTGATTCCCGGTATTATCTATACGACGCTTTTTATCATCGGCATGTATTTCTTTAGTCATACCTCGAGCAATTTTATCGAATGGATGACTCATAGAACCGGTTTGGATGTCTGGCTGAACCGGATGAACAGCAGTTTCCTGGGATTTCTTTTTATCATGGGCAGCTTATTGCTCTGGCTGATATTGATGTTGTTTTATTTCTCCTTATTCAAATACCTGTTTCTGATCGTTGGTTCGCCTCTTTTTGCCTATCTGAGTGAGAGGACCGAAGCCATTATTGAAGGCAAGGATTTCCCCTTCAGTTTTTCGCAGTTAGTAAAGGATATGGCAAGGGGTGTGAAAATAGCCGCCCGAAACAGTTTGTGGCAAACGGTGTACACTTTATCCATCCTGCTCCTGAGTCTGATCCCGATTGCCGGATGGTTGACACCCATACTGGCCATCCTGGTGGAATGTTATTATTATGGGTTTTCCATGCTGGATTACAGCATGGAGAGACATAAGCGTACCCCATCGGAAAGTATTTTCTTTATCGGGAACCACAAGGGACTGGCTGTGGGTAACGGTCTGATCTTTTATATGATGCACCTGATCCCGGTTCTGGGCTGGATCCTGGCGCCAGCCTATTCGGTGGTGGCTGCCACCCTGAGTATTCATCCGTTGAAGGAGAGTAAAAAATAAGCAAAAGAATCTTTTCGAATTTCATAAACCGATCTCATCGCATTCATGCAAACCGGCAAAATATACCTGATCCCCACCGTTCTTTATGAAGATGCGCTTGAAACCATTCCTGCCTATCTGCTGGATGCGGTAAAAGACTGCCAGGCATTTTTTGTAGAAAATGACAAGACCGCCCGGCGCTATCTGAAAAAACTATGGCGTGAAATGGTGATCGATGATTATGAGTGGCGGATCATCCATAAAGCGGAGGATTCGGTTAGTAAAGAATTCCTGTCGATGCTCAGGGCCGGAAAAAATATCGGGATCCTGAGTGAAGCCGGATGCCCGGGTGTGGCCGATCCGGGACAATTACTGGTTGAAGTTGCGCAAAAAGCAGGCATCTCCATAAAACCGCTGGTGGGGCCCAGTTCTGTCTTGCTGGCACTGATGGCCAGCGGTATGAATGGCCAGTGTTTTCAGTTTCATGGTTATCTCCCCATCGATTCACACGAAAGAAAAAAAAAGATCCGGGAACTGGAATCCGATTCGGTCAAAAGAAACTGTACACAGATCTTTATAGAGACCCCTTACCGGAACAACGCACTGATCAAAGATGTATTGGAAAGCTGCCGTGAAGAAACCCGGTTCTGTCTGGCAGTGGATATTACAGGACCGGATGAAAAGATCCGGACACTTTCCGTAAAAGAATGGAAAAAAAACCTGCCGGATATTCACAAACGGCTGGCTATTTTTTTATTACATAGCTAGCATGCAAACGGTGTTATTTGGGTTTGAGTATGGATTCGCCCTGTGAACCCCTGATTTCGTAGATGCTGTCTACAATAAAATTCTGCATGCCCCTCCAGGGTAGCGAACCGAAATATTGTTTGTAATGAAGATTCACTTCCCTGCCTGAAACCTGAAGAAGTTCAGCTGCCACTTTGGGATTGGTGACACTGAAAGAAAACTCATTGCTCTGCACATTGGCCTTGAATCCACTCAGAATGATCTTTCCCTCATAGGTTTTAAACATAATGCCTTTTTTCTGGATAATATTCAGGGTGCCGGCCTGTGTACCTTCTGCTACCACAAAATAATAGCGCCAATACCCGAAAATCAGCAGTGAGAAAAAAAGGATAATGGAAACCGCCCAGACAATCTTTTTCATCATAACCCGTATTTATCAATCAGGTAGAGTAAAGATGCCATATTTACGGCACCCAACAGCATTTCTCTTTTGTTTACATTTTCCAAAACATCTGTTCTGGCATGATGCAGATCAAAATAACGTTGCGAATCGGGCATCAGCTCACCTACCGGTGTTCCCAGCATCTGACCCAGCGGACCCACATCGGCACCACCCCCGTCTGCCGATATCTCGTTGGTGCCATAGGCCGACAGCAACGGAATCCAGCTTCTTACTTTAGCCAATTGAGCAGGATTCAGTTTCAGGGAGAAGCCACGGGGTGTAAAACCACCCGCATCACTTTCCAGCGCGAAAACATGTTTCTCGCCGTTTTTCTTCGCTTCCTCGGCATATTTCAGTCCGCCGCGTAAACCGTTTTCCTCATTGGCAAACAGTACAAAATGAAATGTGTGTTTGGGCTGGATGCCTAATGCTTTCATAGTCCGCAGTATCTCCATGGTTTGTACAATTCCGGTTCCGTCATCCATGGCCCCTTCATTCACATCCCAACTATCGAGGTGGCCGCCAACGGTTATGATTTCATCCGGAAATTCACTGCCTTTCAGGATACCGATCACATTATGACCAATGGTGTCGGGGAGAAAATGTCCGTGTGTGGTCATGCTCATGGTAAAACCGGAATGTTTACTCAGTTCCCAGATATAATCGGCATCCCGGGGGCCGACTGCAATCGCAGGTATTTTTGGAAAAGCATCGTTATAGCGGGTTCCGCCTGTGTGCGGATCATTGGCAACGGATTCTGTCATGGATCGGATCATCACCCCGACAGCGCCATACTTGGCTGCACGGCTGGGTCCTGCCCCACGGTAAACCACCGCTTCCCCATAGGCTTGAAAGGTTTTGATAAATGTCGGATTGAATGCATGGTTATAATATACAATTTTGCCTTTCACTTCGTCTTTTCTTCTTTCGAGTTCATCAAAATCCTCCACTGCGAGTACCGGAGCAGTAATCGTTCCGTTGCCGATAGAATTACCCAGCGCCACTACATCCAGCACCCGGTTGGTTTTTTTATGGTCGATACTGGTAATCGCCGCCTTGTCTGCGCCTCCCCTGACCCAGTGAGGCACCATGCATTCCTGCAGTACAACCTGGTCTGCGCCCATGCTCTCCAATGATGTTTTACCCCATTGCACCGCTTTTGCAAAAGCAGGCGAACCTGCCAAACGGCCACCGATCTGTTTGGTAAGCTGATGAAGAAGATCATAGGCTTTTCCGTGGCTCAGCATCTCATCTGAGATCTGTTTGATCACTGCGGAATCATTTGTCTGGCTAAGTGCCACCATGGGAAATGCCAAAACGGCAAAGAGTACTTTTTTCATCAGGTAAGGTTAAGAACGGTAATCAATCGGGAAACAGGTGCTGTGACAAATCCATAGCGATGGATCTTCACAGACTTTTTTGGGTGCTAAAGTTAACCAAATGTGGTATTTAAACAAGAAGGATAAACGGAATCGGGCAATTGGAGAAAAAATGGTTACTTGCAAAGCAATTGGATGCGTGTCTGGCTTTCCGGTAAGATCACTGAAACTTGTCTTGTTTCCCGGTCCGACTACGAACCACACACAACAGGCCACAAACCAATCACAACCATGCGTATAGGAATCGTTTGCTATCCCACATTTGGTGGAAGTGGTGTTCTGGCCACTGAACTGGGTAAAGCCCTTGCCGATGAAGGTCATCAGGTACATTTCATCACTTACCAGCAACCGGTAAGGTTAAATGTATTCAATGCCAATATATTTTATCACGAAGTCAGGGTGCCTACCTATCCGCTTTTTGATTATCCACCCTATGAAGTGGCG
>JAGWTX010000700.1 GCA_028875955.1 Bacteroidota bacterium
GATATTTCCGGCAGCATGTCCGGATTCATTAATAGTAGAGGATCTCAAAACAACGCTTCAATCTGCCTCACCGCTCATGGGTTCCTGGCAGAAAAGGGTCTTACCCTGTTATGAACTGGTAACCGGGAGTAGCCGTCCGGAAATATCCCAATTTGCACACCCAGTTTTTAAACCAGATGGCCAATCAGGTAACTTGCTCCTGCAGGGCTACACCCTACCTGCTTTAACCACACTTTTCAACGATGCAGCAAAGCCCAGTCCTGGCAAACCCATTACCTTAAATGAAACAGGCATTGACTATCCTGTTGATCTGGTGATTCCGGCAAGGGCACTCAATGACCCGGATCTGCTACAACAATCACTAATCAAATATCACCTGAAGCTGATCCCCACAATCCGGCCTCTTTCCGTATTTGTGCTAACAGAGAACCCTTCTTATAACAACCATTAAAAAAGACACATGAAAAAAAATCTGATTATTCTTTTCTGTATACTGTTGATGAGCCAGCTAACTTTGAATGCTCAAGAAAGATTTCCCATCAAAGGCACAGTCATAGGTTTAGACAGTGCGGCACTTGCTGGCGCCAAATTGAGCCTGAAACAAAGCCAAACCCAAACAATCGCTGATGCAAGAGGTAATTTTGTACTCATCAGCCATTTCCCGATTGATACAATCACCATTGAGTATATCGGCTATGCAACGCAAACCCTCCCGGTTTCAGCGGCAAAACGCTCACCTTTTATATTCCGTTTGACCGGTAATGCACAAACCCTGGAGGAAGTAACCGTACAAACTGGCTACCAATCCGTTTCAAGAGAGAAAGCTACCGGATCCTACGCCCAGGTATCCAACCACCTATTTAACGAACAGGTAGGCACAACCGTACTGGCAAGACTGGATGGAATCGCCAATGGCTTGACAGTTGATAAAAAAAGGGCCAATGCTTTTTCTACGGGAATAATGATCCGGGGCCTAAGCACCATCGGTGGGCCCAAAGATCCCCTGATCGTTTTGGATAACTTTCCCTATGACGGGGATCTGGATAATATCAATCCCAATGATGTTGAATCCATAACCTTATTAAAAGATGCGGCAGCCGCAGCGATATGGGGGACACGTGCAGGAAATGGTGTCATAGTGATCACCACCAAAAAAGGGCATTTCAATCAACCCGTATCGATTGATTTTTCTTCCAATATCAGTAGGGTATCTAAGCCCGATATCTGGAATACAAAACCAATCAGTTCTTCTGATTATATCGATGTGGAAGAATTTCTCTATGGCAAAGGCTTTTATAACAGCAACATTAATTCAATAGTCAGACCGGCACTTTCCCCAGTCGTGGAACTACTGATCAAAAAAACAAACGGGCAGATCTCAGCTGCTGAGGCGGATGCAAAAATCGACGCGTTACGAAAAGTGGATGTGAGGAATGATTTCGCCAAATACATTTATTCCCCCGCAGTTCTTCAGCAATATGCCCTCAATCTTAGGGGAGGATCTCAAAATATATCCTGGTTGCTATCCGGCGGTTACGATCATAATATATCCGATTTATCTGCCACCCTGCGGCGTATCAGTCTTCGAAGCGAAAACACCATCCGGTTCAGCGCTGCTCTTCAGCTCACCGCAGG
>JAGWTX010000701.1 GCA_028875955.1 Bacteroidota bacterium
ATATGAAAAACAGCCTTCTGACTATCCTTCTTTTTTGTCCCCTGCTGGATTATGCGCAAAAAAAGGACTGGATCGTTCCGGGAGCTTTATGGCCTGATCAGCAGGGCAATCACATACAGGCGCATGGAGGGGGGATCACCCAGGTGGGCAAGACCTATTATTGGTATGGCGAAGAAAGGCGTCAGGGTCTCGATTCCAACAAAAGATATGTGAGCTGTTATGCATCCAAAGATTTGAAACACTGGACCTTTAAAGGAGATGTATTGCAATTGGCCGATCCTGAAAATCTGGGTAGCCACTGGGTGTGTGAAAGACCCAAAGTGTATTACAACGCATTGACCAAAAAATATGTCATGTATCTGCACCTCGATAACCGGTCTTATCAGCTGGCAAGGGTGGCAGTATGTACCAGTGATCAACCTGATGGCAATTTTACCTATCTGAAAAGTTTTCGTCCCCTGGGTCATGAAAGCAGGGATATCGGGCAATTTATAGATGATGATGGACAGGCTTACCTGATCTTCGAAGACCGGCCGCTTGGGTTTCATATCGCCAGGTTATCTGATGATTATCTTTCGGTGGCTTCGGAAGTATGTCTGATCAAAGCACATATGGAAGGGGGTGCCATTGTTCATTACCAGGGATTGTATTATGCCATCGGATCTGCCCTCACCGGTTGGAATCCCAACCCCAACAAATATGCAACCGCCCCTTCGCTGGCGGGTCCCTGGTCTGAATTTGCCGATATAGCACCCCCTGAAACCAAAACCTATGGTTCACAGTCTACCTTGTTATGGAAGATAACAGGCAGTAAAAAAACAACCGTGATCTTCATGGGGGATATCTGGAAACCCAAAACGCAATGGGACTCCCGGTATCTCTGGATGCCGGTTGCAATCGGGGATGGAAAACTTTGGTTGCCGGAACCCAGGCCCTGGTCGATAAAAATAAGAACCGGGGAAACAAGGTTTGCGGAATCCAGATGATCCAGGAACCATCAGGAAGCCGGCAAGGGCTTTACCATAATGTTTTTGAAATGAACAATGCTTTTGGGGTCATGTCCCTGTAGGGCAAAAGTGCCATCACTGATGACACGTAAGGTCATGGATTTGGGACGAACCACATTATCGGGCTCCACATAATCCACTACGGTTTTATCATTGATCTTGATGATCACATGTTTGCCGATTACCTGAATATATTCGGTAAACCATTCATAGTCTTTCACGTAAACTTCCCTGATGTCTACGATATTGTATAAACTGCCCGTTCTTTTCCAGTCGGTATGTGAATTGTTGACCTGTACTTCATACCCTTTTTCCGGCCAGCCTTTTTCCTGGTAGGCAGTATGAAAATAAATTCCCGAATTAGAACCTGGGTAGGTCATGACATCGGCTTTGAATTCAAAATTTTTAAAATCATGATTCAGGACATTCCCATCATAAAACAAGTGAGCCGTTTTGCCATGAACGATGATCATCCCGCTGTCAACTGAAAAGGTTTCTGCATTGGCACCTACTTTCCAGCCTTCCAAAGATTTCCCATTGAAAAGGGAGATCCACTTGCTGGAACCCGCCTGGCGGGTGCCTGAACAGCCCATCAATAAAAGGATAAAGGAACAGAACAGCAGTGT
>JAGWTX010000702.1 GCA_028875955.1 Bacteroidota bacterium
AAATACCAGATCCCCGAAAACAAGATCACGGTCATCGGTGGCGCTGCCAGAAAAAGTTTTATGCCCCTTCCCTGGCTGGAAAAAGAATCCATCAAGGAACAGTATGCGGATGGAAAGGAATATTTCCTCTTCACCGGTGGTATTCATCCCCGGAAAAACCTGCTTACGCTGTTAAAAGCCTTCTCCCTGTTTAAAAAATGGCAGAACAGTAATATGAAACTGCTGATTGCAGGCCGTCTTGCCTGGCAGTATGAGGATCTGCTGGAAAAACTCAAAACCTACAAATACCGGAAGGATGTGGTCATGCTGGGTTATCTCTCAGACGAACAACTTGAAAGTATCACCGCATCCGCCTATGCCCTGGTATACCCATCCTGGTTCGAAGGCTTCGGTCTCCCTTTGTTGGAAGCCATGCAATCGGAAATACCCGTAATTGCCAGCAATGCGGGCAGTTTACCCGAAACAGGCGGAGAGGCAGCCCTGTATGCACCCCCCTCCGACCCGGACGCGCTGGCAAAACACATGCTATCCCTTTACAAGGATGAAAACCTCCGGACCTCCCGCATCGAAGCGGGGAAATTGCAGGCCGCCAGGTTTAACTGGGATGAATCCGCCGACCGGTTTTACCAGTTGCTACTTGCGATTGCCGGAAAATAACACCGGTACCTGTCTGCATCCGCAGTTTCGCTTACTTTTGCGGTTCAAATTATCTATAAGCTTAACAAACGAATATGCCTACATCCAACATTTCCATAGAGATCGACCTCGACGAACAGAAAGTTCCCCAACTTATCCAGTGGACCGCAAGCGACAGCACGGCCGATATGATGCAACCCGCCAAATCCATGATGCTCGCTTTCTGGGACGGCGCCGATAAAGCAGCCCTGCGGATTGATCTGTGGACCAAAGACATGATGGTGGATGAAATGGCCGATTTTTATTACCAGACCATGATGGGGATGGCCGATACCTATCTCCGGGCCACACAACAAAAAGAACTGGTGAACGATATGAAACAGTTTGCCAAAGATTTTTACAAAAAATTCAAGGAAACCCAATTAGCAGAAAACAAATAAATCCAGGGTTATGCAGTTAGAAGAAAAAGTAATGGCACAGATGAAGGATGCCATGAAGGCAAAAAACGAAGCCCTGCTTCGCGGACTCAGGGCCATCAAGGCGGAGATCATCAAAGCCAAAACCGAACCGGGCGCCAACGGCCAGATTTCAGAAGAAGGTGAAATGAAGCTTTTGCAGAAACTGGTGAAATCCAGAAAAGATTCACTCGAAATCTTCCAGCAACAAAACCGGGCAGACCTGGCACAGAAAGAATCCGAAGAGATCGCCGTCATAGAAACCTTCTTACCCAAACAAATGTCCGAAGCCGAACTGGAAACAGCCATCGCTGCTGCCATTGCCGAACTCGGCGCCACCGGGCCGCAGGATATGGGTAAAGTAATGGGTGTTGTCTCCAAACAATTGGCAGGTAAAGCCGATGGCAAAGCCATTGCCGCCACGGTAAAAACATTGCTGAGCAAATAATTCATCCGTTTTTGCGTTTAACAGGGATGCCGGTACAACCACCTGATTTATTTTGAACCGGGTGGTTCAGGCTTGACCTTGTAAACATTTGC
>JAGWTX010000703.1 GCA_028875955.1 Bacteroidota bacterium
CGGGCCAGCGAAGTAAGACTGTAATAGGGGGTTTCCAGGATCAGTCTTTTGCAATCCCGTACCGAAGCCAGTTGTGCAGCAATACCCGACCCCAGTGATTTTCCGTAAAGGATTATCTGACCAGGCTGGTACTGAATCCTCGCCAGTTTGTATACCTGCAGGGATTCCTCAAACAGAATGGATTCTGAAACCTTTCCGGTCGATTTTCCAAAACCAGGATAATCTGCCATCCAGACCTCATAGCCGTGCCGGGTAAAATTGTCGACAAACCGGTTATACCGTTTTACATTTCCCTTGTTCCCATGGAAATACAATACAACACCTTTACGCAGCGAATCCGGAACGGTGAACTCTATCAGGTTAAAACGGGTCTGTTCATCCAACGCGATATTCTTTTCCAGGTACGGTTGTTTAAAACCATAGCTGCTGTCTGCAGCCACCACGGTTGGTTGAAAGATGATGGTTTCCTGCAGATAAAATATGCCGATACCGATCAGGCTATAACCAATGATGCATAGTTTGACCCATCCTGCAATCCTGAATTTATTTTTCACCTGCCAAAGGTAAGCAGACAGGATCAGTACTGTAAAATATCCCGGATGAAGTTGTGGTATTCGGGAAAAGCAGGCAGGTTATTATGACCGCCTCCCTGGATCCGGATCAGGGTGATCTTATGGGGGTTGAGTTGTTGCAGCTTTTCACTGTGCCGGATGGGAATCAGTCTGTCGCGGGTGCCGTGCAGGATATAGGTATGGCAATTCACTTTACGGATCCAGTGATCGGTGCGTAAATGGTAGCGTAAAAGAATCCGGTGTGGCAGGAAGGGCGTGAACCTTTCCACCACTTTCAGAAAACTGAAATAAGGTGCATCCAGGATCAGGTAACGGGGCGCATTATCGGCTGCCAGTTTGGTGGCGAAACCCGATCCCAGGCTCCGCCCATAGACCAGGATATGATGCTGTTCATATTTTTCCAGCAGTTTGTCGTACACAAATTGCAGATCCGAGAGCAGGTTCTTCTCACTGCGTTTGCCGGTACTTTTTCCAAAACCCCGGTAATCCACCAGCACCACATCATAGCCATACCGGTAAAAGTCTCTGGCACATTTGGCCCATCCCTTGATGCTGCGGGAGTTGCCATGCAGGTATAGAATCAGACCCTTGGGTTCCGGCGTATAAAAATGCAGTCCATTGATGCGGATACCCGGTGCCACTTCGAAGAACAACTCTTCAAAAGGCGCATCATATTTGAATTTGAAATCCTGGGAAAGTTTCTCGGGTTTGAAAATAAATTTCTCCTGAACCAGATAGACCAGAATGGCCAGCAGCAGGTAGCCGATCAGTATGTAGAGCAGGATGGATGACAAGGCCAGGGTTTTGGTTCCCTAAGTTCCGGCATTTATCTGAACAATGTACAGTTAAACAGGTTACTTATTCCTCCTCCATTTCCTCGTGGTAAACCCTTTGCAGATTTAATTTGGCAACAGGCGCCACTATCAGCGGGAATTTTTCAATGGTTACATTACTGGGGTCAAGACCAAAACCGCGTTCTTCGCCCAGGCTGATCTCCTTGAGCCAGAAATAGATCTTCATGATGATCTTTTCAAAGAAGGGCAGCTCATTGTCCTG
>JAGWTX010000073.1 GCA_028875955.1 Bacteroidota bacterium
GGTGTTATTGGAATCCGGAGAACGCAAATGGAACGGAGTATAAAAACCTGACACTTACGTTTAAACAGAATGATACGGTAGAGGTAAGGGTAAATAACCAAACCATCCAACTGGCATCCTGGAAAATAGTGACCTTAAACGATGGTTTTTCAAAGCTGGAGGTCAACCCCCTGGTTTACCAGCTTCCCGGAAAGATTCTATTCTGCGAAGGGCGTGTATTATTCTATGACAGCTATACGGATGGTTGTGACAATTATTTTAAAAAAATAAATTGATTTGCTATGTGGTGGATCTATGCCTTATTATCTGCATTTTTCGCGGCACTGACAGCCATTTTTGCAAAAATCGGTATCAAACAGGTTGATACAGACCTGGCGACTGCGGTAAGAACGGTTGTTGTGTTGGTATTGGCATGGGGTATCGCATTTTTCAGGGGAGGGACAAGCTCCATGGGCTCATTAACAAAACACAACCTGTTGTTTTTGGGTTTGTCAGGATTGGCAACCGGTTTATCCTGGATCTTTTATTTCAAAGCATTGCAACTGGGCAAGGTTTCGCAGGTGGCACCCATAGACAAGCTGAGTGTGGCATTGGCCATCCTTTTCTCCATTGTTTTCCTGGGTGAGACACTGACGATGAAAACCGCCATCGGCGCCCTTTGTATCATAGCAGGAAGTATCATTATCATACTGTGAAAATCCCGTAATTTATTAATTTACCCTTCTGTATTGCTTCAAAAGCAAACGGATATTACAGATAACCCTTCACACTGACAGTTACATGCTTACAGCCATTCATCCCAAATTGCCCATGCGTGACAAAAACAAAACCAGGGATTTTTATATCAACCAGTTAGGTTTTCAGGAGTTCGGCAGTGCCGACTATGCAGGATATCTGATGGTAGAAAAAGATGCGGTGCAAATCCATTTTTTCTCCTTTGCAGATCTGGACCCGGAATGGAATGATGGACAGGTATATATCAGGACGAACGATATCGAAAAACTGTATGCCTATTTCATAGAAAAGAATGTCCCGATTCATCCAAACGGGAAACTGGAAACCAAACCATGGGGACAGAAAGAGTTTTCCTTATTGGACCCAGATAATAATTTATTGACTTTTGGTCAAAGTATTGAATAGCGCAAACAACCTGTCATGAAACCTGAAAGCATCCAAACCCTGCACCCGCTGGCCGGCAAGACCAATAAGAAAATTGCATTGGACAAGTATCGCTATATAAGGGAACACCTATTGGCCATTCTGCATACGGCAGAACTTACCCATACAGAACTTATGGAAGCCTTATACGCCAGGGTAAAAGACGAATTTGAGGGTGGCGTGCAATGGTATGGGGAAACGGTAAAACTGGATCTGGAAGCAAGAGATCTGATCAAACGGACACATACCCAACCTGTGAAATACCAGCTGGTGAAACAGGAGCGCCCATGATTGGATATTCCCATCACAGGAAACCTTTGCCGCTGTTCTTACTGCACAAGGTGGCTTAACTTCGGTTCCCCTCTTTGATAATAAACACAGCCCCTTGCTATCAGTAATAGACGGAGCAAAACCCCAGGAAGGGGAAGCTTTTCCGCTGATTTTTCAGAAAACCCTTACAGGAATTCAAAACCTGACCGGATGATTGGATCGCCTCAATCCCCTGACAAACCACTTAAGGTTTGATACGTTTACAAAAGACTCCAATAAACATGCTACGGCATAAATTCCTGCAAAGGGGAAACAGATAAATGAATTATCTTTAAACACTGCCTGACCCTTTTAAAACCTGTATGGTCAGATCAAATGATTGCCGCTACACATAGATCGAACCAGGGCCATAAATAACCATTCACTTTTTTCAATACAACAAATGAAAAATTTTATTCCTTATTTCTTGCCGATCATTCTACCGGTAATGCTACATGCGCAAAACATCCTTTCAGACAACAAACCGTATGATCCGCACGAGCTGTTCACCCAATCCTTTTCCATGCCCGCCGGAAACGAATACCGTTCGGCCAAAGGCGTACCCGGTCATTCCTACTGGCAAAACAATGCCAGCTACCTGATACATGCCCGTTTTAGCGAAAAAGACACGACGGTTTCAGGGGATGTCACGATAACCTATACCAATAACAGCCCGGATAAACTGGATTATCTCTGGCTCCAGTTAGACCAGAATATTTTCAAACCGGATTCCAGATCTGTTGCTGCCACCAGGTACCCGGGTGATTATTTTGGCGTTCTCGGAAAACCGAATGGAGGGTTTCAAATCGGAGAGGTAAGGATTACGCAAGGCGGAAAAAACTACCAGACAGATCCCCTGATCACAGATACGCGGATGCAGGTCCGCCTGTCAACACCCCTTTCGCCCAAAGGAGACAAGGTCTCGATCAATATTCATTTCAGTTTTGCCATCCCCCTGGATGGTGCGGGACGTTTTGGAAGACAGTATACCCAAAACGGTGTTATCTACCAGATCGGTCAGTGGTATCCCCGTATGTGTGTTTATGACGATGTGGAAGGTTGGAATACTTTGCCATATATGGGCCTGGGTGAATTTTATTGCGATTATGGCAACTATGACTATTACATAACCGCACCGGCTGATATGATCATCTATGGTTCCGGTGATCTGCAAAACCCAACGGATGTACTAACCCCCGCTGAAATCAAAAGACTGGCCCTTGCCGCAAACAGTAACAAAACTGTATCGATTATCGGTAAAGATGAAGCCGGAACACCCGCTTCCAGGCCGCAGGGCAAAGAAAATCTTACCTGGCATTTCAAGATGCAAAACACGAGAGATGTGGGATGGGCAGCCGGCAAAGCCATGATCTGGGATGCGGCAAGGATCAACCTGCCCTCGGGTCGCAGCGCAATGGCCATGTCCTGTTACCCGATAGAAAGTGCGGGAGACACCGCCTGGACAAGATCCACCGAATATTTAAAGGCAAGCATCGAATTCTATTCTACCCATTTTTTTGAATACCCCTGGAACAATGCGGTAAGTTCGGCCGGTATCACCCCAGGTATGGAATATCCCGGGATGATCTTTAACAATTACAAGGAAACCAAAGCGCGGCTGTGGTTTCTGATTGCGCATGAAATCGGTCATAACTGGTATCCAATGATCGTTGGCAGCAATGAAAGAAGGTATATGTGGCAGGATGAAGGTTTTAATACCTATATCAACTATATCGCAACAGATCAGTTTAACCAGGGGGAATATGCCAACGACCCTGCTTATGTTGCCAAAGATTTTTTTGGTTCAAAAGTGTATGCGCAATTCATGCAGTATAAAGACCCGCTAATGACGGTCTCAGACGCCATGGATGAGGAACAACATTTTCAGTTCTATGGGAAAACTGCGTATGGCCTCAACCTGCTGCGGACCGTTGTGGTTGGAAAAGAACGTTTTGACTATGCTTTCCGGAAATATACCGAAGCCTGGGCATTCAAACACCCAACGCCTTATGATTTCTTCCATTGCATCAACAATGCCGCCGGAGAAGACCTGAACTGGTTCTGGAAAGAATGGTTTTTTACCACCTGGCAACTGGATCAGGCGGTAACGGGCGTCAGTTATGTTGATCGGGATCCGGCAAAAGGCGCATTGATCACGATTCACAACAACGGGAAAATGATCCTGCCGGTGATTGTCAGAATCAAGGACGCAAACGGAAAAGAAAATACCCTGCAATTACCCGTGGATATCTGGAAACGGGGTGCCAGCTGGACATTCAGGTATCCCTCATCCGTTGCCATTCAAAAAGTCATACTCGATCCGGAAAATGTATTGCCCGATATGGACAGAAAAAATAATGAATGGACCAACCACCCGTAAGGGTTACCAGGAAACTTGTGCCTTCTATGAAAAAAAGAAATCCTGCTTCTCCGTCATCCGCAAAACCTGTCTGGATCCTGAGAGTAATGGTTACCCTTTTGGGGGTTCTTTTTTTGCTTCGTTTTCTTCTCAGCTTTATACATCATCGCTATCCCCTGCATTACGGGGATCTGTTCTGGAATAACCATGTGTGGTATTTCCTGCATATATGCGGAGGCAGTCTTGTACTGATCCTGGGTTCACTGCAGTTTTCGGCTACCCTCAGAAAAAAGAGTTTGCCCTATCACAGAATTGCCGGAAAAATATATATCTGGAGCAGTTTTGTTGCCCTCTTCACCCTGGGCATCATCCTGTATAACTGCGATGATTGTGAAGCCGGCAGAACTTCCAAAATATTTGTTGCCACCCTTTGGGGATTGTTCACAGTGGCAGCCTGGTGGTCGGTCATCCATAAAAACATCCCATCACACAGACAGTTCATGGCCAGAAGTTTTGTTTGTGCCAGTTACTTTGTTATCGTAAGGATACTGGATACGGTTGGCGATACGCATATCCTGCCTTTTATCAAGGATCCGGTTATACGATATGTGGATGGTGACTGGCTTTCCTGGCTGATCCCCTTGTTCCTGGTTGAAATCTACCAGTCCTGGTGGCCGGCCCTGTTTTCTTCAAAACCGAAATAGAACCCATATTGAGATGGGACATGTCTTTCCAGGCATGATTAAAAAATGCTTAACCGGGTTTCAGCCGGATCACATTCTTTTTTTATGGGATAATGACTATGCAACCAACAAATTGACATTTACAGGATATGAATTTTATGAAATGAATACAAGTTTTGTAACTTACTAACCGACAAGGTTCTTACCATAAAGCTGAACTTCCCCACTTCCGGCTTTCAAAAAAGAACGGGTCAGAAAGTCAATCCAACTGTATGCAAACATCCCAGGAAACCAGCTTTTGGCAGTTTGATGCCGGCTATTGGTTTCAACAGTTCAACTGCACAGACAAGGGTTTGTCTGAAAAAGAGGCTGCGGCAATCCTGTTGCGGTCGGGTAATCAAAAAAAGACAGCATCACGTTTTAGTAAGAACAGCAGGTTATTTCTCAGCCAATTTGAAAGCCCCTTAATGCTCTTACTCATTGGTGCCGTGATCCTCTCGGCTTTCCTGGGTGATCGTTCCGATGTATATATCATACTCTTTATTGTTGCTTCCACCGGCTTGCTGAGTTTTTTTCAGGAAAAGAATGCCAGTCAGGTGGTTGAGAAACTACAATCCCTGATCTCGCTGAAAAGCACGGTGATCAGAGATGCTGTAGCGAAAGAAGTGAACGCAGCTGAGATCGTAGCCGGTGATGTTTTGCTATTCAAGGCGGGAGACATGATTCCGGCAGATTGCTTGTTGCTCGAAGACAATGAATTGAATGTGAATGAAGCCAGTCTTACCGGTGAATCCTTTCCCGTAAGAAAACAGACCGGGAAGATCGATGCAAATACCGTACTCGCCAAAAGGGTCAATTGTCTTTGGGAAGGAACCAATATTGTGAGCGGAAATGCAAAAGCACTGGTGATACAGACAGGCACTGATACCCTGTTTGGAAATATCGTGCAAAGTGCTTCCCGAAAAACCGAAACCTCTTTTGAGAAAGGGATCAGGGACTTTGGATTTTTTCTGATGAAGATCACATTGGTTCTTTCGATATTCATCCTTATCGTCAACCTGCTGAATCAAAAGAGTCCGATAGAATCGGCCCTGTTTGCCCTGGCCCTGGCAGTTGGCATGGCGCCGGAACTTTTACCGGCGATCACAACGATTGCCATGAGTGCAGGCGCAAAAAGAATGCTGGCAAAAAAAGTAATCGTAAAGAAACTGGCATCCATTCAGAATCTGGGAGAAGTAAACCTGCTTTGCACCGATAAAACCGGAACCATAACAGAAGGCAGCATCAATATCAAAGGACTGGTCAATGGATCCGGAGAGGAAAATGAATTTGTAAAACAACTGGCTTTCTGGAATGCAGATTTTGAAACCGGTTATAAGAATCCGGTGGACGATGCCTTAAAAAAAGTAAAGATTGAAACTCCAATACCTGCAGAAAAGATAGGGGAAATACCCTATGATTTTCTCCGGAAAAGACTGAGCATCGCCGTAAAAACAGATCAGGGAAACCTGCTGATCAGCAAGGGGGCATTCCTACAGGTCATGGAAACCTGTACGCGGATCCGGATAAACAGCAATACGGTTGAAGATATCGGGAACTACAAATCCGGACTGGAAGAGAAATATGAACAATACGGCATGGAAGGATTGCGCGCCATCGGGATTTGTTATAAAAACATTGTTACAGATGCGATCCACAAATCGGATGAAACCGATATGATATTTGCCGGTTTTATCCTTTTGCAGGATCCCGTCAAGGAAGGGATCATTGAAACCATTGATGAATTAAAGAAATTACAGGTCAGCCTGAAAATCATAACCGGTGACAATAAAAATGTAGCCAGATCCATTGCGTTGCAACTTGGGATAGCCCGGCCGAATATCCTTTCGGGATCTGAAATCATGAATACCAGTTCTGAAGCCTTACAAAAACTTGTCAGACAAACGCATGTATTTGCCGAAGTGGAACCGCAACAAAAAGAAAGGATCATACTGGCTTTGCGGAAATCCTATACGGTTGCCTACATAGGAGACGGCATAAATGATGTTTCGGCCATCCATGCGGCTGACGTGGGTATTTCCGTGGAGAATGCCGTGGATGTAGCCCGCGAAGCCGCAGATTTTGTATTGCTGGAAAAAAGCCTGATGGTTATCGTAGACGGCATCAGGGAGGGCAGAAAAACCTTTGCCAATACCCTGAAATACATTTTCATCAATACCGGTTCTACTTTTGGGAACATGTTCAGCGTGGCCATTGCCTCATTGCTGTTGCCCTTTCTACCCATGCTGCCGAAACAAATTCTTTTAATGAACTTTATTACCGACTTCCCCTACCTGACAGTGGCTTCTGACAATGTTGATCCCGAACAGATAGAAAGACCCGGAAAATGGAACCTGAAACTTATCCGGAATTATATGGTCATTTTCGGTATTCACAGTTCTTTGTTTGATGTCATAACCTTCCTCACGCTTTTATACCTGTTGAAAGTAAAGGAATCCGCATTTCAAACGGGTTGGTTTATCGAATCCATCCTGACCGAGTTATTCATCCTGTTCATCATCCGTACCCATAAAAGTTTCCTGAAAAGCAAACCCGGTAAATACCTGTTCCTGCTTAGTTTGCTGGGTTTGTTCATTACATTGGCATTACCTTATCTGTGGTTTGCACCTGACATTGGTTTAACACCTTTGCCTTTTCTAAACTTTGCAGCCATGCTGATCATCGTATTTGCGTATATTGTTACTGCAGACCTGTTGAAGATCTGGTTTTTTAAAAAACATACAACAACCTAGCACCTATGCCGATAAAAAAATACCTGCAGTTACTGATACTGATGAGTCTTTCCTGTCAATTGTATGCACAGGACCCGTCCATGCTGGCACAGATCCGCAGGGAAGGCTTATTGCATTCACAGGCAAAAGAACTGTTGCATACGTTAACGGATGTGTATGGTCAAAGACTGACCGGATCAAGGGAATACCTGGCAGCGGCCAAATGGACAATGGCCAAGATGAAAGAGATCGGACTGGAAAATGTACATTTTGAAAACTTTTGCAAAGACTGCCGGGGATGGAGTATCAAGGGTTTTAATGTGGAAATGGTCGCTCCCAATTTTATGCACATCATGGCCTATCCACTGGCCATGACAAAGAGTACACCGGGTATAGTGGAAGGAGATGTCGTGAACATCGATGGATTTGGCGATATGAAATCCATCAGGGAAAAATTTGCCGGAAAACTGAAGGGTAAAATTATTTTATTGGGAAAGGAGCCCAGACTAAGACCTTTAACGGAACCGATCCTGAAAAGATATACCAGTGAGGAACTGGCAGCAATGGAACAAAAGTTAACGCCAAAGGTTAAACCCACAGCCCTGCCCGAAGAGCTAGAATCCTGGAAAACATCCGATCACATGGATAAGGATTTCCTGGCTTTCGCCGAAGAAGAAGGTGCTTTGGCTGTATTGAAATCGCAATCACAGATACTGGGTATCCTGGGTGTGGGTGGTACCTATAATTACCTGGCCAGCGACCCGACCCCGCTTCCCTATTTTTCAATCATGCCGGAACATTTTGGCAGATTGCTGCGGATGTTGGAAGACAAGGTTACTCCCAGGATCAGACTTAACCTCGAAACGGAACTCTATACAGAACCGGATAACAATGTCAACATCATTGGGGAGATCCCCGGCACAGACCCCCAACTGGCGGCTCAGACCGTACTGGTGGGCGGACACTTTGATTCCTGGCATTCCGGAACCGGCGCTACGGATAATGGGGTCAGTTGTACGGAACTGATCGAAGCCTTGCGTATCCTCAAACAAACCCACATAGCGCCCAGAAGAACCATTCGCATCGGTCTTTGGGGCGGAGAGGAGCAGGCATTTATCGGTTCGGTTGCCTATGCCATACAACATTATGGTCCATTGAGAGAAGCACCCAATGCAGATTCAAAAAAAGTAACCGCCTATCTGAATCTTGATAACGGAGCCGGTGCCAT